>JABDAU010000032.1 GCA_013289045.1 Bacteroidota bacterium
TGATGGCTTATATCGACGAGAACGGCAATATTACCAATACGCGCCCCGACTTTGTAAAACCAAGGAACATACAGGCGGATGATATACAGATAGCTACGCCTAAACAAATAAAAGACCCTAACGATATATACAGCAGCGGTGTGATCAGCTTTTTCAATACTTCAAAAGGCTACGGATTTATACGCGATGCGAAAACCCGGAACAATGTTTTCTTCCATGTGAACAACCTGACTTACCAGGCACAGGAAAACGACCAGGTTAGCTTTGAAACGGAGCAAGGGCCCAAAGGACTGAATGCAGTACGCATTACCAAGAAATCATAATAATATAGTGCGCTACAGGCTTTGCTTTTGCAAAGCCCTGTTGCCGCGCCTGATAGCCACTTTTTCACGATAATCAGCATAGCGGGCCTTAAACAGCAGTTTCATTAAACTATCCAGGCCGCCTTTTATCGCCAGGTTGTAAAGGCCCGCTGTTTTGCGCCATGGCGATGCATCCCAGGCGCGCAGGCTTAGGGAGAAAGAACCATCCAGGTACTTCATCCAATGCCAGTAACCGGTAGGCATAAACAGTGTATCGCCATGCTCCAGTATCACTTCGCTGCCTTCCACGCCCTCAAGCGCAGGAAACTTTGTGGTATCAGGGTTGGCAACATCATAATCCTCCAGCGCATAAGTTGCGTTGGGTATGCAATATAAGCGGCGCTTCCATTTATTTTCAAAGAGGATAACATGTTTCCTGCCGCCAAAATGGGTATGAAAAATGTGCGGCAGGTCGATATCATAATGCAGGAAGGTTACCGAGTTAGAACCACCGAAGAACATTGCGGGCATGCTTTCCAAAAAGCCGCCCATCAAATCCTGCGGCAGCACGATATCATTCAGCAGCTCCGGCGCTTTTTTAAATATGTTAAAGAAAAAGATACGCAATTCTGTCGGTTGTGAGCGGATCAGGTCGATATACTGATCGAATGGCATAGAGGCCGCTGCCGTGTTGATGGGTTTGGAAGGATCGGCTTTAGCATTATCATATAACGGCACCACCTTATCACCCACAACGTCCTTTAAATATTCTGGTGTCCACCTTTCGCGCGCCGGCCAGTTTTTGGTCAGCCCTTTGATCACCAGCGGACGGCGCCGGTCGACATAATTTTTCTTAAAATCAGCCGGGCTGATCGATTCTACAGTATCCACCGGGTGAAGTATAAACCCCATATTTGTTAAATTAATCCGGCGGGTAAACTGAAATATGCCGAAGGCGGACAAGTTAAACAATATAACGTAAAATAATTGTTAATTTATCCGGGACTGAATAAGTCCGGTATCAGGTACAATATAAAGGAGTTGAACCTGAGACACTTTTTTATAATTATATTGTGTTTGAATTCTGTTACAGTTATTGCAAATACATAAATACTCCATTACTATTTATGTATTTGCAAAAACAGAAATATAGGCTAAATGCCTTTCACTTCGCCGCCATTCATCCTGTGATAGCGCTGCCTGTCATCCATTTTGCAGCCGGAGAAACTAAAAATGCCATCAGTTCGGCAATTTCTTCGGGTTGTCCATAACGTGCAATATGCGATTCTACCAGGAACTTTGATTTCGCCTCCTCCATCGTCATATGATTAGCTGCCGACCATTTGGGCTAAAAACCGATACGCCGGTTGCTCATAACAGGGCCGGGTAACACACTTCTTCCGGAGATAGAAATGTAAGGCGTATAATTATGATATTCACCGGGACTGGCTTCCTGGTCTGGCCGCAGGTAACGCCCAACCTACAACCAGATTAAAGGATGCCGGATAGGCAAATTGCGAATCACCTCTTCTACCTGCGGGTTGTGGTCAAGCTTTTCCCAGGTGGAGAGCCATGCATTTTGATGATAGGCATTGGCGCCAAACAACAGGAAGGGCTGCGCAACGGGCCATTCGTCCCAATACATCACATCAGGCTTGAGGGGCCATTTACTTTTATCGGCTATAAAAGGGTATAAATAATTGATTCCTTTTTTAATGGATCTGCCATCGGCGGTTTCATATTCCCATAAATTATCCTGCGGAGTTGATAATATTTGGCAAAGCATAGTCATCGCATCCAGATTAAATATAGAATAACCATAAGGCTTGGTACGCGACATTTCCAAAGGAAAGCTTCCATCTGCAGCCATTTGATTGGGTAATAAAACAGTCTTATATCTTGCGCGCATAGAATCAAGCACGGCCTTGTTGCGGCAAAGTTTGGCGAATGAGGCTACTTGCATGGCCCAGCAGGTTGAATGGTTATTCTTTGTCAATTTTTCCTCTATGCCAGGTTTACTGGCCATCAGCCACTTAATGTATGCGGCAAACCATTGCTTTATTGCGGCGGTAGTTTCAGCGTCCATTGCGCTTTCCATTACAATAACACCTTGCGCTACTTCCATCAGATGTATGGAATCGATAATACCGTAATTGCGGCCGGTAAATTTGCCCTTTACCGCCTGCGCGTATTGCAGGTCCGGGTTCATCAGAGTGGCAGTATCAATAAACCAGGCTCGTAGGTGAATACCTGCCTGTTTCACATACCGCTCATCGCCGGTTAATTTATAAGCCGAGGCCAGCGCACCGATAATTTTACTAAACCGGATCATCGCTTTGCGATGCGCTACAAAGTTATTGGGGTTGGTCAATCCATCACGATCGATGTAGGGGCCATCCGGGTTTTTAGGGTCTGGCCAGAAGTAATCGGCCTCTGAAAAGAAATCATGCTTGCTACCGGCGCTCCGCGGGCAAAATGATGCAGTTACGGTAATGGGGGCCTGTTGCATAGCCCAGGCGGCTTCAATTAAAATTTGTTTTTTGAGAGCCCTTTCGGCCGCTTTTTCTATAGCAGATTTTACTGGCGGAGTCTGTTTAATTGAAAAAGCAGACTGGCTGATATAAAAAATCAGGCTTAAGAGGATGGCGCATGTTTTTTTCATGATCTGTAACAGGTAGGATTGTGATACACAAAAATAAAGATTTTCTTTAACGAAATTATTCTACTAAACGGGGGCTGTCCCACTTGCAAATTTGGACAGTTGTGGGCAAACTCCCGCCCGCGTTCTACCGTATACATGTTTTTACTCCTGGTTTATGCGTTATCTAATCGTTTTCTTTAGCCTTGTTCCATTTATCGCTTTTTCCCAAACGCCGGCCGGTCTTATTGGCAGGTTAAAAGATGTGCCTGAAAGCGAAAAAGTAAAGCTGCTGCTACAGATCAGCGAGGCTTATGCAGAAACCCAGCCAGACTCTGCTGTGCACTATGCCGGTGCCGGCCTGCAAATGGCAGAGCAGCATAATGACCAGCGGGGCCGGGCCCTGCTGCTGTTGGAACTCGGCAGCATCAATGCACAGCACCTGCATACCGGGCTGGCGCGGAAATTCTATAACGAGAGCCTGGGTATCTTCCGCGGCCTGCATGATGCAGAAGGCATTGCCCGCACTTACGATGCGCTGGGCATGCTGGATGGTGATGAGGAAGACATCCCGTCTGCAACCAGGGACCTGGATCAGGCGATGACGTATTACCATGACAGCCGGGACAAGGCCGGCGTCCTGGAAACCTATGAGGGTTTGGGGCGTGTGTATGAGGAGAAGGGCGATACCGAAAAGGCGTTCAGCTATTATTTAAGAACCCTGGCGCTTTATGAGCAGCAGAAGGAGAAGCCGGAAGCTTATTTCGCCCTCCTGGAAACCATCGGTAACCTTTACCTTAAAAAAGGCGACCATCCCTCAGCTTTGCGCTATTTTCGCGAAGGCATCCAGGGTAGCAGCAAACCAGGTTTTAGGGACAAGGAGGTTTACCTGCTGGATCAAGAAGGAACTGTTTACCAGGAAGAAGGACAGCAGGGCAAAGCACTGCAAACCTATAAACGGGCGCTCGCGGAAGCAAAAAAATATCAGCAGCCGGAGGAACAGGCCAGGGCGCTTATCCAAATTGCAGACTTGTTGAAAGGACAGGATGCCGCAAATAGCCTGGGCGATCTGAAGACGGCGCTTGTCATCGCGCAAAACCTGCACCAGCCGCAATTGGAGGCACGTATCTACGACGCCATGGCCGGTGTCTACCGGCAGGAAAAGAATTATAAAGAAGCGATGGACGCGCTGGAAGAGCAGCACCACTTGCTGGACAGCTTGCTGCATGCCGACACGACCAAAGATATCGCCGCGCTCGACAGCAGCTATGCGCTGGAGCGCTCGCAGGAGCAGATCGGGCATTTGCAAAAGATTGACCGGCAGGAGCGGAGCGAACTGTATATCGGGCTGATTATTTTGATCGCCGTTATGCTTATCGCGCTGCTGTTGTGGTTCTACCTGAAAAAGATCAGATCGCTGAACCGGGAGCTCAAGGCCTCTAATCGGGTAAAGGACACTTTGTTTTCAGTCATCGGGCATGACCTGAAAGGCCCGGCAGGCAGTGCCGCACAGTTGTTTGAGCTGATGGAAACGGAAGATTTCACGCAGGAAGAGATACGCGCAATGATCGCCGACCTGCGCAGGCAAACGACTGCCTCCCTCGAACTATTGCAGGCATTATTTGAATGGGGGAAGGCACAATTACAGGGTATTAAGGTCAACCCTTCTGATTTTGACCCCAAAACGGTGATCGACCGCTGCCTCAGCCTTTTATCACAACAGGCATCACAAAAGCATATACGCATGGCCTCCAGTGTCGCCGGTGGCCTGCTTGTGCATGCCGATCCGGACCACGTGGAGCTGATTATCCGCAACCTGCTCTCCAATGCGATCAAATTCAGCCATGAGGGCGGGGTGATAAGCGTGGAAGCGGCCCGGGCGGCCGGCAAAGCGCAAGTGATTTTTACGGTCCGCGACAATGGGATTGGTATCAGCAAAGCGCAGCAGGACGTTTTCCTGACCGGCAACCTGGAGGTAAACTTCGGCACCCAAAAAGAGAAAGGGAGCGGCTTGGGCCTGATGCTGGTGAAAGATTTCGTTAAAGCTAACCATGGACAGATCTGGCTGGAAAGCCAGGAAAGACAGGGCACGGTATTTTTTATAGCACTGCCGGCAGTCTGAAAAGAAAATGGCGGGGCGCTTCAGCATTGCCGAAACAAATGCCGGGTCGATAAAGATGATATCGCCGAGGCGTTGAACCATGTGGACGGCGAGCACCGGATAACGGAGATTTATATGGAAAAGGACTGGAGTATTGTAGGTGAGGTACTGACACCGGGAAATTAATCAAACACATTTATGGCTTCCTGATGATTGTAGAATGGATCTTAACGAAATATGATGAGAAAAAATTCGGACAATCAAAAGTGAGTAATTGCTGTAATTTTTCTCATTTAATGTGTTCAATGAATTTAACATGCTGGATTTTTTAAACATCCAATGTCTTATGACAATAAACTATCTTCATCCTTTGAGTTGGCAAGTGGCTTAAGGTGCTATAAAAGTAGCCCGCCCGTTTTGCAAGCGGGCTACCTCGATTGTCGGCTGCATATCTGCAGGTCATGTGTAGCCTTGCGCCCGGGGCTTCTGCCCGCTATACGCGCCTGGATGAGGAAAAATAATTCCTCACCGAATCAATTTCGAATAGTCAACATAATCATACTCCCATTTAAATGATAATTGTTGTATTGATATACCGTCATGAGCGCCCGAAATACCGATTAGCCTTGCATTTAATGTGTCGGGTAAGTCGGCAATAAAATACCTTGAACGGTGGTTATTAAGAACAATACTGGTATCAACACTGTTTCCAAGCTGTGTTTCAAAACAAATGCCACTTATTATTTCATTCATATAACCGCTTACGCTGCTGACATATTCATTTTCCTCAAGTTTAAGTTCTTTTTTAGCTTTACCGCCAACACCACATATACCGGTACTTGCCCCGTCATAAAAAACTTCAATCCCAGTGCAAATTCCAAATATACCATAGTATAACACTATCTTTGTGATTTTACCTGTATTGTCGAATGTCTTTGTTGCTTTATTGCCGCCAAAAATACCTACAGTAACCTCCTTTCGCGATTTTGCGGCAGCATGCAGATCTAGGACTTCCTGGTATCCATCCTGGTATGCTTTTGCAAACTCAATATTTTTATAGATAGTTTCAACAGATTTCACGAACGCTTTTTTTACCTCATCTGCCTCCATTAACCGAGCCCGCGATAAGATATCAGAACCTGCATCGGTAATATCCCTTTTAATGTCTTTATTATCTATAGTTGCTGCCACATCCTTAATAAGGATAGTAAGCAATTGCAATGGATCCTGGGAACTGGTCTCTGCAAAAGTTTTTTCTATCCTGTCTTTGGCAGCTTTTGATGCCGCTGTGGCAGCCCCGTCCAAATCCTTTGCTTTTTTAGGGATATAACATTTCCACAGATTAACAATGCTCAACAGCTCATCCAATTCCATGGCGTATCGGGTGCCTATGTATTTTTTTCGCTGCTGTATAGCAAAATCGTAAAAGTCTTTATGCAAAAGTAAATCGTCACTAGTGCTGTATGCAGGTGTCCAACTGTCATAATCATCCCTGTAAATACTATAGGTGACATCGGCCGGCACATCTTCAGGTTTTTCTTCAGCCCTGATGCAACTGAGGCGTTTTTTCAAAGATTTGGCTTTAAAATCGTCAATTGCTTTGGTGTATTCAATAATACTGTTTGTAAGCTGCTTCGCTTTATCTGACAGCGTTTCAAAAGACGGCGGGGGATTATAAATGTATAATCTCCTGTATTCGGCCAGCATCAGGTGTTTTAACGCAATTGCCAGTGTTCCATAAACTATTGTGTAGGGTATTGCTTTTTTTGATTTCGAATTGAAAAAAACAGGCTCTTTATTTACCATAATTTGCAGCTGGCTGGCCAGCGCGTCGCCTTTACCTCTGGGTTCATCAGTATCATTAATATATTTTACGGCTTTCAGTACGCCGTCAATAATGTCTTTTAGGCCATCGGTAAGCACATCATCAATTAATGCCCGCATGCGCTGATCCATATGGACTTTCATTTTATTCCACATGTCTGCCAATTGATCATCCTGCTTCCAAACATAATCAAGCGCTCCTTTTGAGAGGCCCCCTAATGGCCCGGCTACATATCCCATCCCACCCGAAACTACTCCGATTGCGATAGTACGTACCATATCGTTATTTGTAGAGTAAGATGTGGTGTCGTCGCCAACAATATCATTAAATACCGGCAATATTTTGAACAGTTGGTTGTCGGTTTTTGACAAAGAGTGCTGTACTACATTTTCTCCGTCCAGGGTGCTAAGGCCATATACCTCCAAAAACTTTTTGCTATGAACCACCTCTATACGGTAATAACCGTCCTTTGCGGGTATTAGTTTAAATTTATTGTGATCCCCGGCCTCCCAAAGAATTATTGCCGCAAGATTATCTTGCCTCCCTCCATCAACGGTCAGATATTTATTTCGGTCTCCGGCAGTTGTGATCCGAAAAAAATCTTCATTTAAAGCACGGCGGAAATAGAACTTTTGAAGGTTATTATCAGGGACAAAAGCTTGCTGCTTGAGACCGCTTCCATTTGTTCCGTTTTCAAAGCCTACTGCTTTTTGGGTGTGTTTAACGATTAAATAATAGTTTTGATCTTCCAGTGGGTTAAATGACATTGTTTAAGAATTTAAGTTTGAGGTTTAAAAAAGGATTGAGAATTATGCGAATGTGAAAAAGATTTAAAAGGCTAAAGCAAAAAGCTATGTTTTTCGTCGCCAATGCGCGCAGCGACTATTTCTATAAGTTTTATGAAAAAGTGGCCCCTTTAAACGGTTGGCTCAATGTGATTGATGTTTAGAAGAGCAAGATACAAATTAAGTATGAAACTTAAAAGAACATTTTCGGGGAGATTTGAGAGAATATTAAAACGGTAAAAGAAAAGCAAAGAGAATAGAAGATCGCCCAATAAAAACAAAATCATGGATCGAAACTTCTATACGGGTAACGAAGAAGCGATGTTAAATAAAGTTGTAGGAATAGCTGTTAAGATAATTAAGAAAGAGATTGACATGGGAGATTTTTTGAACACTTTATTTGTACTTTGTAAACTCCCGCCGAGAGAGTAGTGTTTCAAATCCGCTATGCCATTGATTTTCTTTCGAAAAATAACATAGGTTGCAAAATCCTAATTCTCATTATGCATAACCGGTAATTTTGTATCAATGATTGTATTATCAACGAAGGTATTATTAAAAGGTGCAACATTCTGAATGGTAGGTGAAGGATAGCTCGTTGTATCAAACTTTCCTGTCCAATCCGCATTTTTATTGTCACCAATTAAAATACCGGTAGCGGCATTAGTTATCCGGTTATTTTTTATGAGGCAATCACTTGCGGCAATGTAAAAACCAATTTCGTTTTTACCTTTTGCCATGCCATACATTAACCTGATAGCTACAGGTAATCCGCTTAATACATTGTTGGTAATAATATGATGCGTTCCGTTAACCCGGATACCGCCTGTTCCGCCTTTGAAAGTATTGCTGTCAATCAAACAATCATGTCCCCCACGCATAACCAGTTCGCCATGGCAATCTTCAAAGTAATTATTGATATAGCTGTTTCCTGAACTTTTATTGCTGATCACCTCTGCTTCGCCATTACAGTGGATGAAACGATTATCGCGCACAACTGAATAAGCATACCGGGTACCCAGCAATACCGGGTCCTGGCCTATCTGTACGCATTCCCCACCGTTAAATACCTTCCAGGTTACTTTGTCTTTATCCTTAAACTCATTATGGTCAATAAGTGTATAAACAGGCGTTGCGTCATCTGTAATTTTTACCTGCAGCTCCTGGTTATCTATATTACCTGTAAAATTGCAATGGTCTACCCGGTTATGTTCGGCATTACCTGATATCACAACGATGGGCATAAACTGCGATTTGGCAGTATTCCTGGTAAACGCACATTCAGTGATCCGGCAATACCTGGTAGCTTTTAATTCGATCAGAAAACCATTGCCACCCTGAGATTTAAATACATTGCACTCCGAAAAAGTTAAACCCGAAATTTCTGTATAACTACCATTTAGCTGAAATACAGGTTTATTTACATCACCCGAAAACGTCACTTTCCCAGGCGTTTCAGCGCGAATGATAACAGGTTTATCCGCAGTTCCAATAGTTTTAACAACTAATTCCCAACCGCTGTAATTGCCGTTAGCTATCACTATTTCGTCACCCGCCACAACCAAATCATTAGCTTTTTTAAACTCATCCGCACTGGTAACTTTGTATACTTTACCCCAGGCGCCTGTAAACGCGCATAACAGGCAGCTAACTAATATTATGATGTTTTTCATTGGTAATTTATTAAGAAATTAACGCTTTTTCATTATCAATACTATTCAGCATTTGCAAACTTCCTGCTTCTTAACAAAGCCTCCAGGTAATAGTAATCTGCATAGGTGAGCGGCACATCAATTTCACTTTTTGCGGGTTTATGCCCTGTGCTATGTAATAATATAAATTCGCCATTGGTGTTTAGCGGCGCTTTATAATGGTTGCTTAAATTGGCAAGTATTACATCCGCTTTTTCTTTATAATCATTACCAGTGCTGTAAGTTGACAATTCGTATAAGGCAGAAGCCATAATTGCAGCGGCAGACACATCACGCGGCGCATTTGGAATAGCGGGGTCATTATAATCCCAATACGGAATAAGATCTTTGGGAAGTGTTGGGTTGTTAAAAATAAATTTGGCAATGTTTTGTGCCTGGACCAAATACTTCTTGTCGCCCGTTTCGCGGTAGCACATGGTGTAACCATATAGCCCCCATGCCTGCCCTCTCGCCCACGCCGACTCTGCACTATAACCCTGGGCCGTATTTTTTTGAATTACCTTGCCGGTTTCGGGATCATAATCAACCACATGGTATGAGCTATAATCGGGCCGGAAATGGTTGATCATGGTTTGATCAGCATGTGATACTGCTATTTTGTAAAACGATGAATCGCCGGTAAGTTCAGTGGCTTTAAACAGCAATTCAAGGTTCATCATATTATCAATAATAACCGGGTATTTCCACTTGTCCTTATTATGGTCCCATGAGCGTATAACACCAGCCTTTTCATTAAAACGTGTGCTTAATGAACGGGCTGCCTGTATGATTACCTTTTTATAACGCTCATCTTTTGTCAGCCGGTATCCGTTACCAAAGCTGCAATAGATCATAAACCCCAGATCGTGGGTGGTTTTATTATATTGTTCATTGGTGATTTTAGCGGTAAATAGCTGAGCTTGCTTAAGCCATTTTTCATCATGGGTATAATCATATAAATACCATAAAATGCCAGGGAAAAACCCGCTGGTCCAATCTTTTGAATTAACAAGCTTTAATTTTCCGTCCTCGAAAGTGCGCGGGGAAACCAATCCATTACTTGTATCTGCCGTTTTAAGCGCATCTAACATATAACTTGTTTGCTCTTCCGCATATTTAAATTGTTTAGCCACATCAACCTTTTGTGCAACCGCGGTAGTTTTTACAGCCAATAAAGAAAGTATTATAATTATTTGAATCCTGATATTTTTTGTATTCATCTTTTTAAGATCTGAAGTCCTTAATTTAACCCTGATGGCTTACGTACTTTGTTTAATATTAATTCCCAGTCGTTATTATGACGGCTGTTTTGCGGCGCAGCCTGCTGTATTGCCACCAAATATTTTTTATTAAAATATGCAGCTTGTTCCAAAACATGTATTCCGGTTAAAGGATTAAACTTAGCGCCTGGCTGATAATCTTTTTCATTGTTTTTTGCCCTTTTCATGTCGAATGCAACATGGCTGTTTAAAAATTCACCATGAGTTTTTTCGCCGGTAACAAAGGGGACTAAAAAATCGACTGATTTCTTTATTGATGATCCCGTTTCAGATTCATAATTAAAATAATCCTTACCGGTTGCCCTGTAGATTATTGTTGTTGCTGTTATTAATGGCTCAAGGGTATAGATATGGTAATGCAAAGCATCTCTTTCTTTAAAATCATAGCCAGAACCGTCAGCATATAAATTTATCGCGATTTGCTTTATAAGTTCCTGCTGAATAATCTTTCCATAGTTGTCATTATGCAGTGTATAAACAATCATGGCGATAATTTTAATACGATGAGAGTTCCAATTATTAATGGCAGTACCTCTTCCTGGCGCCATATATTTACTATTCAATTCACCGTCGGCTATAGCCAGCAGCCAGCCGTCAATAGTCTTTCTTATTTCAGGGGTAACGTCATTGCGTATAATGTCATACCCTGTAACAAAATCATCAAGCCTGGTTTCATCTATCGGGTCGCCGCTTGATTTATTGACTTTGGCCCACGCTAGTAAATATTCTGATGCTTTGTTAAGGCAAGCCTTATTATCATCTATTTTATAAACCAATGCCAGCGCATAAATTTTGCGGGCATCTTCAAGAGATTTTGTAGTTTTTATTTTATCAGGGTCACCGGCGAGTTTTCCTTCGGATGTAATTTTCTCAATTGGGTCTGGCGCTTCGGTTAATGCTTTGTTAGCTAATGATTTAAATTGCTCAAAAGCCGCCATGGCAGTTGAATCGCTATTGATCAAACTTTTAAGTTTTGAAAATTCATCATTGGATAAACTTACATATTGGGCGTTCACCTTAATACTTGCTATGACCAGGGCAAAAATTAGAAGAATTTTTTTTTTCATTCAGTCGGGATCAGTTTGTGTGTACTGGTAAGGTGTTATCACAGCAGCCTCTGCTGTGATAACATCTGATTAAATTATTGGGGTATGGTTGGGGTAAGCACGCTGCTTCCTGAGTTGATCACCTGCACGATACCGTTTGTTGCTTCCAAATCGCTTGAAGTTACGTTTATGGCACTATTGAGCACAATGGGATAATCAAGCTGTGAAGTTACCGTGTTTGCATTGGAAACATGGGCAATCATTACCGAATTTGGGTTGGAAACATAAGTTCCCGGAAAGGTGAACCCAGGCGGATTTGCCGTGTATACTCCTGCCGGGGCAAGTGTGGTAAATTTAACATCAGCCAGCTTCAGGTTATAATGCGAGTAATAACCCTGCGCTATAAGGTACAATAAGTAGTTCTTCACATCCGCCGGAGAATAGCTTGCCCAGCTTTTACCGGCAGCCCCGTTATTATGGATTACCGCCCATAAACCCGTTTTTGCGGTAGTAATTTCACTGTTCGATAAAAATATAAATGTACGGCCTGATTTAATATATTCATTGGTATCAATGCCCGAATAGATAATGCCATCATACATTCTGCGAAATATAGTATCGGTGCCGCTGTCATACGCCCGTGCCTTTAAATAGGCCCATGCTGTTTTATACAAATGCGCATCAAGGGTGTCAACATTTGTTTTTCTGTTATAATCTTTTTGCAGCTTAAGGCAGCTTGAAAACATTGTGGATAAACTCAAGCATGTCAATATGATCGCTATCGCAATAAAATTTATCTTTTTCATAATCAATATCCTGGGTTTTGTTTTAATAATGTATTAGCATTCAGCGCGCTTTGACTTATCGGCCAGAAATACCGGTTTGGCGCATCGATAAAACCTGTGGTTGCCGGTGTGGTTATACCAGTAATTGGATCGGTAACCCCATTGCGTAAGTTCAGTATCGGATCCATAATCGTATGTACATGATTGGTACGGATCAGTTCGAACCAGCGTTTGCCCTCTCCCAGCAATTCATATTGATCTTCCTGCAAAATGGCATCGATCATTGCACCGGATGACGGCAGGTCTGCCGAAGCGTATGCCGGATAACCTGCCCTTACATGTATAAAATTCAGGTATTGTAATGCAGTTGCCAGATCGCCGGTTTGTGCGCTGGCCTCGGCATACTCCAGGTAAACATCGCTTAAGCGGTACATCGGTAAATAAGGATTAAAGTTAAGATTACCGGCCACAGGCGTTATACCCGTACTATTAGGTATTAAATTATAATACTTATACAGTAGATTAATGTGATTCAGTGTATTTAGCGTATCGATAGATTTGGCTACACGTGTATCTATTTTATACTGAAGTTTCCATTTAGCCTGGAAATTCGGATCCAGCTGAACATAGTTATTACTTAAACCAACAAATACAGGGATACATGCGCAGCCATTGACGGTATAGTCCCAATTGATACTCCAAATGGGTTCAATGGACTGCGTAGGATTCAGAAATACGTTCTTCCAGTTTATTTGCGTTTCAATATCATTTGCCGTTTGGCCAGTGTATACTTTACCTGTCGGACCTTTTGCCAGGAAAAGCTTTTGATACCAGGTAATCGCTTTCTGATAATCGGCAGTGCCGCCTCCGCCTGTAACAGAAGCCCTCCACATATACACATCCGCCATTATTGCACAGATTGCACCTTCGCCAACATACCATACCGTTGGGGTTTGATTTTTCTGGATCAATGAATAAGCTTTTGTAAGATCGGGTATAATTAAAGAGTCGATCAGGGTCAAAGCCTTGGTTTTGGGCTTGCTTCCCGACTGCGTAATATCAAGGTAGGCTGTTGTCCACATCGGTGCGTCACCCCAAAGTCTTACAATGTAAAAATAGCTCTCTGCCCGCAAGGCATATGCCTGTGCCAATGAGTTATTTAAAATTGTTTGTGTAACAGTAGGATCAGTAGCCGGCACCTGCGGGAAGTATTGAATAGCAAGGTTAGCGCGGCCGATGACTTTATACAGCCCTGCCCAGTCAGTAGCGGAGTTTGAAAATTCCAGCGTATTGTTTGACATTTCTATCACGCTGTATGTTGCATAAGTGGATGACTTAAAAGCATCTGCCCGTACGTCCCCCCAGTAATTATACCGGCCGCCATAACCCTCGTCGCTGGTGCTTCCCGATCCTTCCATTTCTTCCTGGAAGGCCGAATAAATACCAGCCAGGCTGGCTGTAATATCGGCTTGCGTTTTGAAGTATTCGTTTATCGTAACCCCGCTTGAAGGGTTAAGCGTGATATCTTTTTTACAACTGCCAATGCCTGTGGTTATAATCAGCAGTATGGCTATAGTTAAATTTCTTTTCATTTTTTACGCTTTTTATGTTGATTAAATCCCAATGTTTATACCCAGGCCCAGTTCTCTTCTGCGCGGATATTTACCGCTATCAAAACCTGGCTGTAAAGGGTTGGTTGTCGTGAACTCCGGATCATACCAGCTATAGTTTGTCCAGGTGAGCAGGTTGTTGCCATAGGCGTAAACGTTCAATGTCCTCGCTTTAATCCTTGAAAGCAATGTTGGTGGCAGGTTATAGGATAATTTAATGCTTGTAAGCCGTATAAAAGAGCCGTCTTCCAGGTATAAGCTATTTTCGCCATTTGCGATAGAACCATAGGTATCCTTAACCGCGCCGCTCATATTGGGATATGTCGCGATATCGCCCGGGTGTATCCACGAATTATAGATGGCGGCCACGGTCGGAGGGGTATAATTTGATGATTCTACGTTCAAGCCGTTAGCGATGGAGTTATAAACCTTATTGCCAAATGCCGCATTGAACAAGACACTCAACGTCCAGTTTTTATAGGTAAAAAAGTCGTTTACCCCAAAAAGTATTTTCGGAATGGCATTACCCAAAACCTGGCGGTCGTTTTCATCGATCACGCCATCGTTGTTAACGTCCTGCCAGATGGTGCTGCCGCCATTTAGCACCTTTCCGTTTCTTGTTAGCTGATGCATAGGGCCGGTATAGGGTGTGCCATTTGGCTCGAGGTAGCCGGTAGCGGTTGTACCATCGGGACTAACGCCGATAGGGGTAAGCCGGGTGCCTTTGGTATCATATTCATTGGATACATCCCACCGGTAAACCCCCAGGTTTTTCAATAAGTAAAAATCACCGATGTGCCCGCCCTGTTTGATCAGATAGGAACCTTGTATTGCGGTTGCCGTGGGATTGAGGTAGGTGATCAAACCTGCATCCTGGAAGGTGACGTTACCGTTGATATTCCATGAAAAAGTTTTACCGGCGACAGGGCTTGCATTCAATGTCAGTTCAAATCCGTGATTGGAAATATTGCCTAAGTTAATGGCGCCCGATTTCAAGCCCGTTTCTTCGGGTAAAATCTGAGATGACAGCAAGCCATTTGTTAATTTTATATAATATTCAGGCGTTATGATCAATCTGCCGCCAAACATGGTAATATCCATACCAAAGTTCTGCGTAGTGGTTTTTTCCCAGTGCAGCGTCGGGTTACCCAGGTTCGGGCTGACATATGCCGCATTATTGCCATTGTACACGCCGCTGTTTGTCGCGACCGTGCCGCTTCCAAAGTTCAGCAGGGTAGAGTATCCAAAATCGGTCAGGTTATCATTCCCCAATATACCGACACTGTATCGAAGTTTTATGTCATCCGCATACTTTTTGGACCAGTCCATAAACTTTTCTGACGATATACGCCATGCAAAACCACCGGCGCCAAAGTTTCCCCATTTGTTTTCATCCCCAAATCTCGATGAACCATCCCTGCGGAATGTACCGCTGACAATGTATTTATCTTTATAGGCATATTGGGCCCGCGCAAAAAGGGATTCGGTTGAGCTATACGTGGCCGTGCTGTTGATCCCGGTGTTAACCAATGTTGCATCACTTGATACACGGATCGCTTCACTTAAATAATTTTGAAGTGCAAGGTTGTAGCCATTATCATTATGCCGGTCACGACTCCATCCGGCCACAGCAGTCAATGTGTGGTTTACACTAAAAGTTTTATTGTAGTTGAAAAAGGCCTGGAGATCATATAATAATTTATTATCTACATATGATGTGCCGCTGTTTGGCCCTAATGCACCTGAAGTAATAGATAAGGGTATAAAAGTTTGCCGATTAAAATCATCAAGCCTTGCACTACCCGATGCCGTAAAACTGAGATCTTTATAAATCTTATAGTTTCCAACCAGGTCATCCTGTATGGTATAAGTTGTCGGAACATTCTCGCCCAGCAGCGCATAAGCTACGGGGTTTTTCTTCGACTCAACATAACCTGCTAATGAACCATCGGGCCTGTAAAGTGACACCCACGGATTACGCTGAAAAACCGTGCTTGCCGTACTGCCAACATCTACTGAATTGCCTGTAATGTAATTTACTGAAATATGGTTGGAGATTTTAAACTGATCCGTAGCCTGGTAATCTACATTGAATAGTGTTGTAAACGTTTTTGCGTAACTATTAATGATGATAGACTGATCATTTACATAATTTAAACTGCCGTAATACAGTAAGCCCTTTTGTCCGCCGGCAATACTCAGGTTAATATTATCCTTATTGCTTGTGCGATACAGCAGATCCTGGTAATCATTATCTTTATTATCATAAGTACTTACAGAGTCCGGATTTACGGCCGCACCGGTACCGGCGCCCCCGTTTTCAACCCGGCGGTAATAGGTAAGATCCCTGGCCGAAGTGGTTTGCAGCTTATGTGCCAGGCGGCCAAAAAGATGATAATAATTTGCATTGAAGCGGGCCTTGCCGCTTTGGCCGGCCTTGGTTGTGATTAAAATAACGCCATTTGCACCACGCACGCCATAAATTGCCGATGATGCCGCATCCTTTAAAACTTCAATGGTTGCTATATCCTGTGGGTTTAAAAAGCTGGCATCATCATTTAATATGCCATCGATAACATATAGCGGGCCATTACCGCTATTTAATGAAGACATACCACGTATTTGTATAGTACCCTGTGATAGCGGGTCGCCACCATCGGTAACAGCCTGTACGCCGGCTATCTGCCCCTCAAGCGCATCCGCAAGGCTGGTAGGTTGCCTTTCTTTTATTTGTTTGGCCGTTACCGTACCTATCGACCCGATCAGGTCACTCTTTTTTACGGTTTGGCCGTAGCCTGTAACCACTACCTCATTGAGATCCGATGCCTGCTCGGTTAAAACTACATTAATTGTTTTTGCATCGCCTACCGTAACTTCCTTCGGGATATAGCCGATATAGCTAAATGCCAGTACGGCATTGTTATCCGGAACATTGATGGAAAACTTACCGTTTGCATCTGTAGCAGCACCTACTTTGGTTCCTTTAAGCAAAACGGTTACACCCACCAGCGTACCGCCTTTAGCGTCTTTTACTGTACCTGCAATAGTTTGCTGAGCTGTTTTGGAAATTAGGCCACCTTGCTGCGAAAAAGCATTGTGCCCATAAAAAATCAACAAAAGGAACAAGCCGCTAAGGCTCCTTAAGTACAATTTACTCATAATTATTTAATTTAATTGATTAATAAAGTTTATGCCAGGGGCATACTATTGGTTAGTTTACAGCAAAAATCAAATGCTGAATAAAGCACTGGCAATCAGCCAGATTTATTATCAGCGTAAATATTTTCATGTGCTGTGTAACAAAACTATGGACATACAGGAATACAAATCCATGAATTTTGGGGGAGAAATGCATGTCAAATGCACTTTTAAGAAGTTTTTATGTTCCTTTAAAAATGCTAAAACTGCTTATATTCAGTAAGTTATAATAATTCAGGGTTTTTCCTTACTGAAAACAATCTGTTCTTTTGGAGTGTAGCCAAATTGTTCCTTAAAACACTTTCTGAAATGGTTTACATCCGAAAATCCAACACTATAAGCTACTTCGTTTACATTCAGTTGCCCGTGGGATAATAATTGTGAAGCCCGCTTAAGTTTAATACTGCGGATAAACTCAATGGCAGTTTGATCTGTTAGCGCTTTAATTTTTTTGGTAAAAGTATTGCGGTGCATAGCAACGGCATCGCTAAGCTGTTCAACATTCAGGGTTTCATCACCTATATGGTCTTCAATAAACGACAGCACCTTGTTTAAAAAAAGTCCGTCTGTTTCACTTATGGCAATGTTTTGGGGTTCAAGCATAATCTCTTTTTGATATCTTGACCTCAATTTTTGCCGGCCCTCAATCAAGTTCCACACCCTTGCTTCCAGAATGCTAAAATTGAATGGCTTTGTTACATAATCGTCGGCCCCGGTTTCCAGTCCTTCCATTTTAAAAATAAGCGGTGTACGGGCCGTAAGTAGTATTACCGGGATGTGGCTGGTATCAATGTCTGATTTTAAATTCCGGCAAAGTTCTATTCCATCCATCTTTGGCATCATTACATCGCTTATAATCAAATCGGGCAAATGTTCCTTGGCTAAATTCCAGCCATCTAATCCATCAGTTGCTGTATAAATTTCAAAATCGTCCTCAAATCCGGTCTTTATAAAGTTGAGCACCTCTTCATTATCTTCAACAATCAAAATCGAAATTTTTTCCTTCAGGCCATTTTTCAGTATTTCAATTTTACGTAAAGATATTCGCTGATTTACTGATGGTTCCGTTGGTAAATACTCGGTTATATCCTCGCTGTTTTTAAAATGTTCAATAACTTCACCTTGCTTAAAATGCCTATCACCCATAGGCAGCCTCACTTCAACACGGGTACAACCACGTTCAGCTCCTTGTTCGGGTTTACTATCTAACTTTATAGTGCCATAATGCAATTCAATTAATTCTTTCGAAAATGCCAATCCTAATCCGGTGCCCGGTACATTTGATTGGTCATATTCATCATGGTAGTACTTTTTGAAAAGCTTGCCCATGTTTTTTTGAGGGATTCCGCAGCCGTTATCCTCAACCGTGATAACCATATCATCTCCGTTTTCACCGGTTTCGTGCCTAACCATTAATACGATAGTGCCATAAGCGGGCGTAAATTTTATGGCGTTTGACAGTAAATTATAGATCACCTTTTCCAGTTTATCCCTGTCAAACCATACCCATAACTCCTTAACCTCACTTTTGAAAACCAGGCTGATATTTTTTGACATAGAAAGCCCGCTAAACGCCAGTGATATTTCTTTAAGGAAGTGAACGGCGTCTCCCCTGGCGGCATCCAAATGCATGTTGCCTGAGTCAAACTTCCGTATATCCAGCAGTTGGTTTATCAACTTTATTAATCGCTCGCTATTTCGCTGCATCAGCATTAATTGGTGCTGAACCTTATTATTGCCTTCATTCATTTTAACCAGGCGCTCAATAGGGCCCATAATCAGGGTTAGCGGTGTTTTAATTTCGTGAGATATATTGATAAAAAAGCTCAATTTTTTTTGGGCCAGTTCCTGATCTTTCAAATGGCTCACAGATTCAAATTCAAGTTGTGTTTTTAAGCGCTCTGTCTTTTTCGAATAATTGTTGAAAAGGTATAATAAAGTAAGTATGATCGCGGCATAACCCATATAGGCGTACCAGGTTTTATACCAGGGGGGCAATACCACAATTTTTAAGGTGCGTGGAGTTTGGTTCCATATACCATCGTTATTGGCAGCCTTTATTTTAAACAGATAGGTGCCCGGATCGAGGTTGGTGTAGGTGACCATCTGCTGATTAACTACAGTATGCCATTCATTATCAGAAAAGCCTTCCAGCTTAAATGCGAATTGATTCTTTTCGGGATTGATATAATTCAGGGCCGCAAACCTTATACTGAAAAAGGCCTGATTATAAGCTAAAGTTATTTTGCTGGTTTCGTCAATCGGCCTTATCAAAGGTGAGTTTTCAGCACCAAATTGTACCGATTTATTTAAAATCAGGAAATCGGTAAATATTACCGAAGGTTTTACAAGGTTGGATTTGATGCTATCAGGGTTAAAAATGGTGACCCCATTAATGCCGCCGAAAATTAATTGCTGCTTTTTAGTTTTGGCCCCTGCGCCACTTGTAAACTGATTGCTTTGTAAACCATCCTGAAAAGTATAGTTTTTTATAATTAAGTTACTGGTATTAAACGGCACCTCAAATTGTTTAAACCCGATACAGGATATCCCTTTATTAGTACTGATCCAAAGGTTGCCGCTGTTATCTTCAGCTATTTGGTGGATAGTATTGCTGCGGATCCCGTCGGACTCGGTTATGGCATAAAATCTTTTTTTGGCAGTATCAAAATAATTTATTCCACCACCGTCTGTACCTATCCATAGCCTCTGTTTCGAATCAATATAAATACTCAAAATGGAGCTATTAGTAAGGCTATTAGCTTGATGTTCAACAAACTGATAGGTTTCAAATGTTTGGTTACGGATATTTAAACGGTTAACCCCTGAAGACTTGGTGCCGATCCACAGAGAATTGCCATTTTGCGCGATGGTAGTAATATTTGCAGAGCTTAGTGAATTATTTGAGTTTCCGGATGGCTTGTAATGCTTAACAACCTTATTATTTTGTATGTAGTACAATCCACTGAAATTTGTTCCTACCCATAGGCCGTTGCCGTCTTTCAATAAGGTGTAATATTGAATAAGCCCGGTTGCCGATGGTTTATCTATTATATTAACATCAATAAACCTATGGGCTTTTTTATCAAAAATCTTCAGGCCATTACCTGTACCAACCCACAGCTTTGTACTGTCATTATTCCTTATAATAGCTTTAATGCTGTTACCTAATAACTCTTCGTTTCTTTTATCATCATTATAATAAACACGGGTGCCTGTAAACGCACTGTCCACATGATTTAAACCTCCGTCATCAGTACCTATCCATAGCGATCCATCATTATCCTGCATCACTGCGTTAACAATACCCGATGACAAACCATTATTGTTATTGCCCTGTTTAGGCCCCAGATTATAAAAATTATCAAACTGGTTGTAAACAACGTTAATTCCTCCATTATAAGTGCCTATCCATACACTTCCTTCCCTGTCCCTTAGTATACAACGCACCGAATTTTGGCTTAAAGAGGCCGGGTTATCGGGGTCATATTTATAAGTATTGATATGGTTATCAATTAAATTGATGGTATTCAACCCGTTTTTAGTGCCTATCCAAATTTCTTTGTTTTTAATTTCCATAAGGGCCCTTATGGTATTGCTTGTCAACCCGTTATTTTTATTATAATTAATACATTTTTGTGTTTTGATATTATATAGGAACAGGCCTTCCGTCTCGGTGGCTATCCAGTAATTGCCTTCATGGTCCTGAATAACACTTCTGATAATAACATTTGATAATTGAGGTTGTAGTTTTAACGCCGGCGGTATTGCTACAAGCTTACCATTTTTCAGATCATAAATTTTAAGTGTCTGAGCCGTGCCTATCCATAAGCGCTCCTGCCGGTCAATGTATAAACACTGAATTTTATCTTTACAGATATTGGTTTTGGAAAATATATTTTTTGAACTGTCGTTACTATGCGGATCATAATTAAATAAACCCGCCTCAGTTCCTGCCCAAATTACACCCTTTTTATCCTGTACAATATCAAGCACAGGATATTTCTTTGACGAGCCTTCAAGTTTATAACGCACAAACTGATCTGTATAACTATCATAACGATTTATGCCATTTAAGGTGCCAATCCACAGGTTATCATCCCTGTCTTCCATTAATTTAAAGATCTGATTATTGCTCAGGCTTTTGGGGTTTGCGGCATCATTTTTATAAGTTTTAAACTCGATCCCGTTAAATTTGCTTAATCCATCAAATGTGCTTATCCATATTTGGCCCTTTTTGTCCTGCAAAATGCTCATTGCAGTATTTTGCGCCAGGCCATTATCAACATTTATATGCTTGAAAATAAGTGATTTCTGGGCAAACGAATGCTCAACACACAAAAGTGTTATCAAGCTAAAAAAAACGCGGTTCAATATTTTTCGTCGTAATTGGCGAAAGTTGGTTGTCGTTTCCAGGGTTAAGTAATTGGTGTATGTAAAAATAACACTATTTGCGTCAAAACTGCAATGCATGTCAGGTTAACCTATTATTAAACTAAATAATAAATTAGCCTTATTCCCTTATAAATCATGCCTAAACTTTCCCGAAAAAGTGCATTCTCCATGCAATTATTGAGCAAACAACATGGGTTTATGATGATCGCAGCCATTAGTTTTGACGCTGTAACCAATTACAAGCCCCCAACAGGGGTTAAAATACTTCATGCAAAAAAGAGCACTTCTACTTAAACTGGCTATCCTGTTTAATCTTATCAGCGTATTAGCCGTAGCACAAACGCCTTCTCCTGGTAATATTAACCAGCTTATCTCAAAAATAGCAACTTATAATAGCTCAATGCCTGCAGAGAAAGTGTTTTTACAGTTCGACAAGCCTTATTATTCTGCAGGCGATACGATATGGTTCAAAGGATATTTAATGGACGAAGCCATTAAATATTCAACTCTGAGCAGCCGCTTGTATATTGAGTTGCTAAACGACAGTAATGCGGTTATTAAACGCCTGGTATTCCCCGTATCGCTTGGCCTCACCTGGGGTAACATTCCTTTAAGCCAGGCTTACGTTCATAACGGCACTTATACTATACGCGCCTACACCACCTGGATGCGCAATTTTGGCGATGATTATTTTTTTAAGCGGGGCTTTTATATGAGTAACGGGCAGGCAAATACATGGCTCGTAAATGTGTCCCCATCATTAACATCGCCTGATAATGTAAAAATGGCGATGAAGTTCTCGGGGATGGATGGTAAAACCGGCACCAATGACCTGCAAATAAAGGTGATAAATGACAAAAAAGTATTGCTGCGAAACGCTGCACAAACCGCCCGGGATGGTGCGTTGAACATAGATTTTAATTTACCTCCGCACACCCGCCTAAAAAACCTGAATATGGTTGTACAAGATAAAAATGATCAAGCGCGTACAGCTTTAATCCCTGTAAATGTTAACCGGCCACAGGATGTGGATATACAGTTTATGCCCGAAAGCGGCCCGCTGGTGGCCAATATACCATCGCACGTTGGGTTTAAGGCAGTTGGGGAAGACGGTAAAGGCGTGGTCATTCAGGGAACTATTTATGATAGCGACCATAACGAATTAGCCCAGATCAGCACAACACATTATGGCATGGGTGTATTTGATATTACACCAATGCCTGATAAAACTTACACAGCCGAGATCATTTTACCGGGTGGCGAAAAAAGGACTGTCCCGCTGCCAGTGCCGCTTAAAACAGGCAGTATTTTAAGCATACGTAACACAATGGATAATGATACCATTGGCATATCTGCTTTTAATACAAACGAGCAGGATGGTGGCAGTAAATACTATCTTATTGGTGTATCAAGAGATGTTGTATGCTATGGGGCCGCTTTTACCTTTAGTAATAACCATTTTTCTACCCGGGTGGCCAAAAGCCTTTTCCCATCCGGGATAGCACATTTTATACTGCTAAATGCAAACCAACAGCCTGTAAATGAAAGGATCACTTTTATTGATCGCGGCGACGACCTGAAAATAGAGCTTAAAACCGATGCTCAAACTTTTGCAGCCAGGGATAGCATACCGGTGCATATTGTGGTTAAGGATGAAGCGGGCCAGCCTGTAATAGGCAGCTTTTCAATGTCGGTAACTGATGACAGCCAGGTAAAGCCTGAGAACGTAGTTTCAGATAATATCGTATCAAACTTATTGCTGACCTCGGATCTGAAAGGTTATGTGGAAGACCCCGCCTATTATTTGCAGCATAACGAAAAGGCATGGAAAGCATTGGATGCTTTATTATTAACACAAGGCTGGGTAGGATACGATCTGAGTAAAATAAACCAGCCTGTTAAAGCAGCGTATGATCCCGAATTTGCATTTACAGTAAAAGGGACCGTTACCAACTTATTCAACAACCCGGTAAGTAATTCAAAGGTTATACTATTGTCAAAAGGCGATCAGAATTTTGAGCTGGATACTGTCACCGATAAAATGGGGAAATTTGAATTTAACAGGTTCCCGCGAATAGGAAAATCAGTTTTTGTAATTTCTGCGATAAATGAAAAAGGTAAGCGGATAAATGGCGGCATCAGCATTGATGAAAAGAACAAATTACCGGTAAGCGCCGGAACCACAACCCGCTTAGATCCGTGGAATGTAAATGCCGATACGGTAGTATTAAACTACGTTAAGTCAAGTAAAAAATACCGTGACAGCCTGGAGAAAAAACAATATTATGCCCAGGGCCGGTTACTCAATACCGTTAATGTTAAGGACAGGGCCGTTATACGAAACTCACAAAATTTAAACGGCCCCGGCGTGGCCGACCAAACTATTACCGAAGATGTAATGGTAGCTGCAGGAAAAGCCAGTTTGCTGGATGTGATGCTAAGTAAAGTAAAAGGCTTCCGTGCGGGCTTTTATAAGGACAGCGGAAAGAAAACAAATATGGAGTACTTTATAAAAGAAAAAAGGGTACGGCTTGTATTTGATGGTACAGATATTGACAACTATTATCAGCCAAATAGCGGCCAGCCAAATGAGCACTATGACTATCAAAAACAATATCTTGACTATATATCAGCCGAAGATATATTGGGTATAGAAGTAAATTACCTTTACAATGGCCGTTATAGCGCTAAAAACTTAAGCGCAGACGATCAACTTGCGGCTGATGCTACCGGCCCGCGCGGTGCTGATTTTGCTTACCTGGAAATAACAACGCGCGGCGGTACAGGCCCTTTTGTACAGCGGGCTACCGGGATATACATTTATACACCTTTGGCCCTTGCCGATTATAAGCAGTTTTATCGCCCAGGATATGCTGTAAAAGGCAATATAAATAATGCTGATATACGCTCAACCATACATTGGGCACCCAACATTATTACCGACCGGAACGGCGTAGCAACCGTGTCGTTTTATGCTGCGGATCAATCAACGAAATACACCATTATCTGTCAGGGCAGCGACATGAATGGAAAGGTAGGCGTTCAAACCGCTAAAATCACTATAGGCAGCGCGAAGCCGTGATTTTCATCCTTTCAATTTAATCAATAAATTATAAATCTTAATTGTAAGTATGTTAAAAAAAATAAATTTCAAGCGGTGCCTGCCTGTTATTTTAATTATGGCAGGTTTAAATGCTTCAGCACAAACTAAAGTTGCAACTGGCTTTTTATTGCAAAACGAGCAACAATTATCAATCCTCAAAAAACAATACAACAGCGGCGATACTACAATTACCAGGGAAGTTGATATTTTGTTAGCTGATGCTGATAAGGCATTAACCGCCGGCCCGTATTCGGTGACACTGCATAAAACAAAGGTAGCACCGAGCGATAACCCACATGATTATATGAGCCAGGCGCCCTATTGGTGGCCTGATCCGTCAAAACCCGATGGCAAACCCTACATCAGAAAAGATGGGGAACGCAATCCGGAAATCCGGCTGCTTCACGATGATTCACAACTTCACGAATTGTGTGAAAGCGTTAAAAAACTAAGTTTTGCCTATTATTTTACTGGCAATGAGAAATACGCACAAAAAGCCGCAAGCTTAATGAGTACCTGGTTTATTGATGCTGATACAAAAATGGCCCCCAACTTCAACTATGCACAATACGTTCCGGGGGTTAATGATGGGCGCGGTACGGGCATAATTGAAAGCAGGGCGTTAGCAAATATTCCTGATGCCCTTGCTATGATGGCCGATAGCAAAAGTATTACAGACAACACACGGGCTGGCGTAAAGCAATGGTTTAGCGAGTACTTAAAATGGTTGCTAACCAGTAAAAACGGGAATGATGAGAGAGGAGCAAAAAATAACCATGGCACTTTTTACGACATGCAGGTGGCAGACTTTGCCCTTTTTTGTGGTGAAGATAATGTTGCCCGCGAGGCAATACAAAACCGGACCATTGCACGAATGGATGTGCAATTTACCACAGACGGCAAACAGCCCCTTGAATTGGAACGTACAAAATCATGGGGGTATTCAAACATGAACCTTAGTGGCTGGTGTATGTTAGCAACGCTTGCTGATCACCTGGATATCGATCTATGGCATACCGAAAAAGATGGGCGGGGAATAAAAAAATGTATTGAATGGCTGATGCCTTATATATTAAAGCAAAAAGTATGGCCCTATAAACAAATAGAACCTATGGGTTACAGTGAAATGCTGGACATCTGTAGCCTGGCTGAGGGTAAATACCCTGACGTTGATCTTAAAATGGTTTTTAAAATATACCCGCAACCAACGCCATGGATGTAACACCCGTAAAATCGCAACGATACATCTTTACGAAAAGGGCTCTTCTTTTTGTGATCGTTTTACTGATAAGCCAGGCGATAAAAGCCCAGCAACAAATAAGGCTGAATAATAATTGGGAGTTTTTAAAACAGGATATCGGCAGCATATGGGAGACCGTGCGGCCACTAACTAAGGATGGCCCCGAAAATTACCCGATATGGGAGAAAGTAATTTTGCCGCACTGCTTTAACATGCGCGATGCTGTAGACCCTGACATAAATTATTACCAGGGGCCCGGCTGGTACCGCACGCGTTTATCTGTAAATAATCCGTACAAAAATGGGCATACCATACTACACTTTGAAGGCGCGGGTCAAAAAACAGAGGTTTATGTTTATACCACTAAAGTGGGTACACACGTTGGCGGTTATGACGAGTGGTTTGTAGATATTACCCAGGCTGTTGAAGATTTTAAAAAGACCACAGCCTACGCCACGCAATTTAAAGGCAAGATCCCTTTGGAAATACGTTGTGATAACTCGCGCGATGCAGAAACAATACCATCACAGTTATCGGATTTCAATATTTACGGAGGCATTTACCGCTATTTGAATTTGGTTTATCAGCCTAACGTCGCCGTCGACAACTTGTTTGCGACTGCTGCATTAGATAAACAATACCATACGGGTTTTATTGATGTGAAGGCCACATTTTATAATCCGGAGCATATAAAGCAGATAAGCGGAACTGTTAAAATAACTGATGCATTGGGTAAAACGGTTGCTGCAACAAATTACAATTGCACAAACATTGATGAGGACCGGACATTCCAGATCAATAAATTCAATATCAGTAAGCCGCATTTATGGTCGCCGGGCGATCCTTATCTGTATACAGTAGAATTTTGCGCAGGCGAATATGTAAGAAAGGAAAAGATAGGCTTCCGCGATTTTTCATTTGCAGATAGCGGCCCATTCTATTTAAATGGTAAGCGCCTGTTCCTGCGTGGTACCCACAGGCACGAAGACCAGGCAGGCGTAGCGGCAGCTATGACTGATACCATGATGCGCAAAGAGATGGGGCTTATAAAAGACATGGGGGCAAATTTTATCCGGCTTGCGCATTATCAGCAATCACGTATCATTTTAAACTTATGTGACAGCCTTGGTATACTGGTATGGGAAGAAGAGCCATGGTGCAGAGGCGGATTAGGAGGCGACGAATATAAACAGCAAGCCCGCCATATGCTAACTAATATGATCCATCAACATTATAACCATCCTTCAATTATACTTTGGGGGCTGGGCAATGAAAATGATTGGCCGGGTGATTTCCCTGAGTTTGATAAAGCAAAAATAAGGGCGTTTATGAGCGAACAAAATGATTTGGCCCATCAACTTGATCCATCCCGAAAAACGGTTATCCGCCGTTGCGATTTTTGTAAAGATATTCCCAACGTTTATTCACCATCGATATGGGCCGGCTGGTATAGCGGTGAATATACTGAATACAAAAAGTTCACAGCAGATGAAGTTAAAAAAGTAAAGCACCTCTTCCATGCGGAATGGGGCGGCGACAGTTATTCAGGCCGTAATGCTGAATCATCCGACAAGGCTTTGGAGAATATCAGGACCGGTGACGGAGTAATTGATACTTCATTATTCAATAATTCGGCAAAGCTCTTAAAGAACGGGGATTGGAGCGAGAATGCTACCTGTAATCTGTTCGATTGGACTTTGAAAGAGCAGGAAACAATGCCCTGGTTAAGCGGATCGGCATTTTGGGTATTTAAGGATTTTTCAACCCCCATAAGGTTTGATAATCCGCTCCCTTACATGAACCAAAAAGGCGTAGTAGAACGAGATCTTACTAAAAAGGAAGTTTACTATGTGGTTCAGTCATATTGGGCGGATAAACCTATGGTACATATTTACGGGCACAACTGGCCGGTAAGATGGGGTAATACTGGCGAACTAAAGATGGTAAAAGCCTATTCAAACTGTGATGAAGTCGAACTATTTGTGAATGGGAAGAGCTATGGCATTAAAAAACGTAATAGCCAGGATTTTCCCGCAGCTGGTTTAAGATGGATGGTTGCTTTTGCAAATGGCAGGAATGAACTCATCATTAAAGCCCATAAAGGAAATGTGACTGTTTGCGATACTATATCCCAGATATATCAAACCGAAAAATGGGATAAACCAGTTAAGCTAAACCTGGAGAAAATTGCAGAAACAAATGGCACAGTAACTATACAAGCTACTTTAACAGATAGCAAGGGTGTATTATGTCTTGATGCTGTTAACTGGGTAGATTTTTCATTAACAGGAGATGGCACACTGCTGGATGACCTGGGGACATCAAAGGGATCAAGAAAATTGCAGGTTATTAACGGACGGGCTATTATCAGTGTAAAGACCAATAAGGGCAAAAGTGTGGTTAGCGTACAATCATCCGGAATGCAAACTGTGTTTTTAAATCTTTAGATTAATTAAATAAAAGAGAGAAGCATGGATATGCTTATTTGATTTCAGAAGATTGAATCAATCTTTTATAGAAAGCAAGCAACTTGTAGAAGATCTCAATCAGCAATTCACTGATGTCAACAGCAGGCAAAAGGGCAGCCCTGAACTTGCGGCAAACGCCATCATTGAATTGAGCAAAAGTCCGGTACCGCCATTTTCATCAGCCTGGTGACTGGAACAGAAGGAGCACAGGAGAATCATAAGAGGCAGCTTATTCACAAGATATAATCCATTAAAAACTGTCCGTGATTTGCAGCTAAAATAACTTCTAAAAAGACTTATTCTGCCAGTAATAACCTTGTTCCGTGAGCCGGAACGTCACCTATATATTTGTTTGAAAACCTTCCCAGGTTTTTGTGCGACCAGATATCCCTGATTTTATGATGACCGCTTAATTTCAGCCTGTTAAAATCTAATACAATCCTGGCTGGATTTTCTGATCTATTAAATAAAGCAACTGCATATTTTTTACCCGATACAGATTTTAATTTCTTAGTCCATACCTGTAGCCCCGGCGCCTGTTCATAGGCCAACGTACCTTGCATGCCTAAGCTATCCTGGCTGATAGCAATTGCCTCCTTATTTGTTAATATGGAAAGCGCCTCCCTGGATACCGACCGCAAATCATTTCCCAGCATTAATGGCGAAGCAATCATACACCACATGGAAAAATGGCTTCTCATTTCTTCAGGATTCATTACGGCCAATCTTCCGTTATCACTTCCAACACCAATTAACATCATATCTGCATCATTCCAATGGCCGGGCCCGGCTATTTCCGGGTATGCAGCAGATAAATTCAACTCATAAATTACCCCATCCCATTGACTTTTTTCTTTTGGCGTATGATCAATATCAGGGCCAACCCGCCAACTATTTCCAATATAAGGAGCCCAACTCTGATAATCTCTACCTCCCTGGTTACATATGCTAAATACCATTGGCCTGCCAGTGTTTAGTATAGCTTTAGCAACTGCTGTAAATTCCTTTTTATAGGCTGCTGCTGTACGCACTGGCGCAAAATTCACATCTACCTTAACATAATCATATCCCCATTCGGCAAACGTAGCCATATCCTGCTGATAATATCCCCCACTGGCAAGCGTAGGGTAATTAGCTGTTGAGCCGATATTCGTATAAATACCTGCTTTTAATCCTTTACTATGAATGTAATCTGCCAAAGCTTTCATTCCATCCGGAAACTTTGCAATATCAACAATGATCTTACCATTTACATCTCTGCCGGTACTCCAAAAATCATCTACATTTATATATAAATACCCGGCATCTTTTAATCCGGTAGCTACCATAGCGTCTGCGGTTTGTTTAATTACAGCCTCTGTCGGATTTTTTTTAAAGGTGTTCCAACTGCTCCAGCCCATTGGTGGGGTTAATGCAAGCCCATTCTTTATCACATCCGGTTTTTGCGCTACAACGGTTGTAAAAGGGATAAAAAAGCCAATGGTCAGTAATATTAATAATTTTGTTTTCATGGTATAAATTTCAGCAAAAGCCATCCTGTCTCTCTCCCGGAGAAACTGGATAATTCGGCATCGTTAAATTTATTGTATAAGGACTTGATCGTTAACTAAAGCCAACATATTGTTAAAATACACAAAATTAGTTTAAACCCACTTTCTTAAAGTAAAAAGTATTCTGTAACGTACGCTGATTTAAATTCTTTAAAGCTCAACTGTTTTGGGTACTGAAATATCCATTGGTGCTTTGTTCAGGGAGATTGTTCTTTGGCACTTCTTCAGACACATGAAGAAGAAGGCCGAAAGGCATAGTGGGCCGGGTTTTCCATGAATTTATGCGCCAGCAGCCGCGCAAGCGCAATGCCGGCCCTCAACTCATTTTTAAAATACGTCAATAATTGTTATAAGGTCTGGATTGAAAGGTTCAGGCAGGTGAGCATGATATTCGGGGAGGTTTGACATTTATTTTGCCACGCCCCACCTCCATGCAGGTTAAATGTTCTTTTTTCCTAACACGCCTGATCACCGTTTAATGAGTTCGTGAAATGCATTTTCTTTAATGCAGATAACTTTCATGTCAAAAAAACGGACTGGAATATCGACAAATTATGATCGGCAGCCATCTCTTATTCATCATTACCGCAAAAATAGCCCCCCGCCTGGATAAAACGTCAGGGCTATACAAGCGGGCGCGGTTGTCCGCTTTCAGCGGCTGCGCCTTGACATTTTACCCGGCTCGCGCTGTTAGTTGCCAAGTGGTAAATAAGGGATGGTGGGTTCAGCAGCGCGACGGGGTTGGTCGAACAGGCAATATGGCAATTTCGCTTAAATAAATTCATTCAAACGGACAGCATCGCTACCATTTTGTCAATTGCACCATCAGAATGTATCATTTCTGTATTTTTCAAGGTTTCCTGAGTGATTTCAGATGCTCTTTTTTGCATTTGAGATTTATATTTTACGACAGCATCCCTGATATTCTTAAATTCATTACCCGTCAAATATTCTGCTAACTCAAAAGCATCCTGCATGGCCATATTTACACCTTCTCTTGCATAGGGCGGCATTCTATGGGCAGCATCTCCAAGCATTGTAAGGTTAGGTAAAGTTTCCCATGTTTGGTCAAAAAGGAAATGATACATTGGCCGGGAACTATACTCACTTCGTCACTTTCTAAAAGCCCCTGGTACATAGGATGCCATGAACCAAATTGTTCTTTGAACCAAGCTGCAACTGATCTTTTTCCAGTATATCCTCCAAGATCACGGTGCTCATATTGCTGGAATATCGAGGTTAAATAAAAAAAAACTATTGTTTTAATAAATATTCTTTACCTTGTGGTCATATTAACCATAAGTGCTTTGTGCGAATGGTTGTGAGCCGCTTGTTAATTCCAATTCTATATAACTTAATTATGCAATATGAAAAAACACCTCATTAAATTGGCATGTCACTCCACTCCCATCTTCCTAAACCGTAATTCACGTTTACCGGTATTATTTGTAATGCTGTTGATTACATACAGCTGCAAAAAGAAGGAAACGCCTACCCCTATAGTGGTAACACCAACGGATACAACAACACTAAGATCAGTCGCGCCTTTCCCGGTTGGCGCAGCCATGAACCCGGACCTGATAAAGGATAACACATTTTATTATAAAATAGCCAGTACGCAATATTCAAGCCTGACACCTGAAAATGTAATGAAGTTTGCGGCGACAGAACCGGCGCTTAACCAGTTTAGTTTTTCCGATGGCGACTATTTAGTTTCATTTGCTGCACAGAACCACATGCGCGTGCATGCCCATAATTTAATATGGTACACGTCATTGCCCGACTGGGTGGTTAATTTCCAGGGAGATTCACTGGCCTGGGAAAGTATGTTTAAAACACACATAGATAGCGTCGCCGGTCATTATAAAGGCAAGGTTGCTTCATGGGATGTTGTAAATGAAGCCATAAGAGATGACAATGGAACTTTACGCAATCAGGATGTAAGTGCAGGTGATGGTAGTATATGGCGGCGGCATTTAGGCCCTGATTATATTGCGCGCGCCTTTCTGTACGCACATGCAGCAGATCCGAACGCATTGTTATTTTACAACGATTACGGACAGGAATATGACGTGGTAAAACTCGATTCCATTATAGCTTTGGTTACCGGGTTAAAAGCGAGAGGGATACCTATCTCCGGGATCGGGATGGAAATGCACATCAATGTAAATGATAACAATACAGGTATAACAACAGCGTTGCAAAAGCTGGCAGCCACTGGTTTACTGATCCATATATCAGAGTTAGATATTTCGCTAAACCCCAGCAACAATCAAAGTATGGTTTTGACGGACGCGCTTGAGCAGGCACAATCTGCCGAATACCAATTTGTTGCCGAGACCTACCGGGCCGCTGTACCGGCTGCACAACGGTATGGCATTACAACCTGGGAATTTAGTGATGCTGCAAGTTGGATACCGATTTATTATAATCGCCCCGACTGGCCACTGCCTTTTGATGCGAGCTATAATAAAAAGGCAGCCTTTTATGGATTGTTGACTGGATTGCAGAAGTAGGATGCCTTTTTTCGGCTTTATAGTTGCCGACATACCAAAACTATCATTAACATAAAAAACACCTCTTATAACTCAAAAGAAAACCCTTTTTCTTTAAAACTATCATAAACTTTTTTATCGAACCTGAAGAGCTTTGCAGCGCGATGAGGCACATTTTGCTGAATCTCGTTGCAGGGCACAAGCAGGTTCATTTTTGTTAATTTTCTTCTGAAGTTAGATTTATCTAATTGTGTCCCTAAAATTGCTTCATAAAGTTCCTGCAAGTCAAGTAACGTAAATTTCTCTGGCAAAAGATTAAACCCAATGGGCTCATACTGTATTTTGTGTTTTAAAAAGTTAAAACATTTATCTAATATCTTGCGGTGGTCAAAGGCCATCCCCGGCAATTTACGTACATCAAACCATTGCGCATCAGATACCGTAACACCAGGGTGAAGTTCAATATCTTCTGTACTGACCAACGCATAATAAGAAATTGTTATTACACGCCTGTTGGGATAGCGGCTTACTTCGCCAAATGTCTGAAATTGTTCCAGGTAAATTTTTGTAACTGAAGTTTGTGCCTGTAGTATGCGATAAGCCGATGCGTCAATATCCTCGTTATATTTAATCCAGCTTCCGGGTAGGGCCCATTCGCCTTTGGTTACTCCCTGCCCGTGCTTTACTAACAAAGCGTATAAAACCCCATGTTTAAATCCAAACACAACACAGTCAACAGAAATCGCATCAATTATTTCATCAGAAAAATCCATTTTATACATATTTAATACCAGGTATATTGAATAATCTAAATAAAGCAAGAATTACTCAAAACGCATCTCTTTTAATTTTTTTTATTTCCGAATCCTTCTGCAGATAATTTTTATTTCACTCATTATTAATCAGTTGTAATGTTTTTTCATGAAAAAGGAAAAAAATATTTGCATTTGATAAATATATCTCCCTACCTTGTGGTCAAATTAACCATAAGTCGAAAAACCAAGGCTTAAAAAGCACCAATTGTAAATTCTAATTCTTAACTAAATTAACACATATGGGAGAAAAATAACAAAATCACAATCGACATTTTAGAACACAATTAATTGATATTCAATAAAATAGAATTATTGAAAATGGGACTCTTATTTTCCAATAATTCTAAAAAGCCCCAATTTAAACCAATTTAATTTAAGCTATATGAAAAAACTCATCATCAAATTGAGTTGTTCGCTGATTTTAATGCTCATCTCCGTCACAGCACTTTTTGCCCAAACGGTTACCATATCTGGAAAAGTAACTGATAGTACCGGCACTGTGTTGGTGGGCGTAGGCGTTTCAATCAAAGGTTCAACAAATGGAACCACAACAAATACAAGTGGTTTTTACAAAATAGCAATACCTGCATCTGTAACTAATCCTATTCTTTCATTTTCCTACATAGGTTATATTACACAGGAGTTGCCAATCCAGAATACGACTAATTTAGACATTGTTTTAAGTAAAGTCAGATCGGCGCTATCGGAAGTCGTTGTTATCGGTTACGGAAATCAATCCAAACGGGATGTAACAACTGCTATAGGAACTGTGAGCGGCAAAACAATTGAATCGTTGCCCGTATACACCACAGAGCAGGCTTTACAGGGTACTGTCGCCGGGATAACCGTAACCCAAAACTCCGGGTCGCCCGGTTCGCCGTTAACCATAAGGGTCAGAGGTACCGGAACTGCCGGCGACGCTGATCCATTGTTCATTGTAGATGGGTTACAAGTGCCGGATATTAACTATTTAAACCCGTCGGATATTGCCAGTATGTCGCTCTTGAAGGATGCCGCAGCAGCGGCTATTTATGGTGCAAGGGCTGGGAATGGCGTTGTACTGGTGCAAACCAAAACAGGAAAAAGGAATGCGGACAAACCAACAATTACCTTAAATGCTTACCAGGGCGCGCAAAATCTTGGGCATGTTCCGGATCTGATGGATCGCGACCAGTGGGTATCCTATTATAATGCCTATGAAACTGCACATGGAGGGACGACAATTACGGATGCACAAAAACAGCAATTACCAAATACCAATTGGTATAATGAAATTTTTGAAAAGAATGTCCCTATGTCTAACGGAAGCCTTTCTGTTGCAAATGGGGGTAAAAACTACTCCTATTATATATCCGGTAGTGATTTTGACCAGAAAGGATTGGTTGGCGGCAAAGAAGGGAAATCAAGCTACAACCGAAAAAACTTAAAATTTAATTTTGAGACGGATATTTTTAAAAACCTGACCCTTACCGTTGGGGCTGATGTAGTTGGATCAACTGACAATTACCTGGATGAAAATCAGGCCGGGACAGGGATTGCCATATTGAACTATATTCCTGCATTACCGGCTGTTTACCCGGCTTATGATCCAAATCATCCCGGTGTTCCCTTCAACATGGGCGATATTTCTAAACCTATTACCGTCAACGGGGTTACCTTGCCTGCCGTTGGGGCAGTAACCAATCCCGTTTTTGCTTTATTATTAAATAATAACCGGGCGGTTACCAACATCCACGTCTATAATATTTCAGGCACCTGGAAACCAATCAGCAATCTGGCGATTAGCACTTCTTACGCGTATTATGGCTACTATTCATCGGCTGGTAGTTTTGTTCCGGCTTTAGATTTCAGGCCTACTCAGAACTTTTATAACACTTACGCCGACTTTACACAAACGATCAGCCAAAGCGCCTATTCGCAATGGGAAGGTAATGCAAAATACACATTCAGTAACCTGAAAAACCAAAACCTGGATTTATTGGCCGGCTTTTCAGTGCTGAACTCCAGCGGGAATGAAACATCGCAATCCGGTTCTGATTTTTATGTGAACACGCTCGACCAGGTGAACTTCGCGCTCATCGTAGATCCGACTAAAATAGTCAACGCTGCACCTAATGCATATGCAACCGGTTTGTTATCCTATTACGGAAGGCTGAACTACAACTACGAGGAAAAATACCTGTTCTCGGCCACTTTAAGAAGTGATGCTTCTTCTTTGTTTGGGCCCAGCACCAGGACGGGGTTATTCCCGTCCGCTTCTGCCGGCTGGATCGTTTCTGAAGAGCCGTTCCTGAAGAATTCAAAGGTAATAGACCTATTAAAACTCAGGGCCAGCTGGGGCATAAACGGGAATAATTTTATCAGCCCCTATCAATATAGCACCATTGTAAACCCGCAATCGGGGCCAACGTTTGGCGGCCAAAATACCCCCGGTATAAGTATCCCTTATTTAGCAAATGAAGGCGTAAAATGGGAAAAGGTAACGCAAACAGATATCGGAGCGGATATTAACCTGTTAAATAACTCGCTGGGTATTACAGTTGATTACTTCAACAAAGTAAATTCAGATATATTGATACCTGTGGGGACGCCTGCGTATACAGGTTATGCTTCTGCGGCTGCCAATATTGGGACTGTAAAAAATACAGGGGTTGAGTTAGCGGTACTTTATCGCAAAAACTATTCGGATGGTTTTGCATGGAATGTCGCTTTTAATATCGGGACTGACAAAAACAAGGTAACGAGTTTAGGCCTTGATGGCCAGCCTATATCAGGCGGGAATATTGGTTATATTTTTAATGACCCGATTACCAGAACATCAGTTGGGCATCCGATAGCAAGTTTTTATGGATATGAACTCGATCACATCGATGCAAATGGAAATCTTATTTTCAAAGACCTGAATGGTGATGGTAAAGTTGATGCCAATGATGAAACGTATCTCGGAAGCCCTTTCCCCGATTTTACTTATGGCGCTACCTTAGGCGCATCCTATAAAGGCTTTGACGTAAGTACATTCCTGTACGGTTCCCAGGGGAATAAAATATATAATGCCACAGTTCGGCTTGATGCCAGTTTTACCAACAGGCCGGTATCTTACGGCGAAGCCGGGGCGCCCACAAACCTGTTAGGTTCAGGCGCTACAGGAACTAACCAAACGCAAGTATCAAGCTATTATGTTCAGGACGGGTCATTTGCCAAGTTAAAAACAATTACGGTGGGTTATACTTTGCCCAAGTCTGTCCTTCGTGCGATAAAGCTTTCTAACCTAAGGGTGTATGTAACCGGGCAGAATCTTTTCGTATTTACTAAATATACCGGTGTGGACCCGGAAATTGGTCAGAGCTCTGCAGGTAATACGCTCGATGTGGGAATAGACAGAGGTTTCAACCCTCAGCCCAAAATTGTTTTATTAGGTCTTCAAGCTAAATTTTAATATCATGAAAAATCATTTAAAAGAAATAGCGAATGCAATGTTGATTGGAAGTTTGCTGTTGTTAAGCACTGCATGTAATAAGGAAAAGCTATTGGATAAAACGCCTATAACTTCTTTAGATAATACAAAAGCGCTGGTTAATGAATCGGATTATACTGCGCTTACCAGTTCTGCCTACGAACCGTTTCAATGGCAGGTAGGCCCTTACACGGTTTTCCCGGTGATGTTCCAGGATATCAGGGCCGATAATTGCGTATCACAATGGGCTTCTTATTGGGTACCTGGCGGTGTTTACGATCAGTTTACCATACCTGCAAATGACCCAAGCGTTTTAGGTTATTGGCAAAAATGGTACACGGTAATTTCAAGGGCGAACACCGCGATAAATTTTGTTAAAAGCTTTAAAGGGTTTACTACGGCCGGCTTGCAGCAAAGATTGATCGGAGAAGCTGAGTTTGTAAGGGCTTTTGCTTATTTTGAACTGGTCAGAAATTGGGGCGCCGTGCCATTGATCACACAGTATATTGGCAGCACAACCGACCAGATCATCTACCCGAGATCACCGGTGGCTGCAATCTATGCTCAAATACAAAGCGATGCTACCGCTGCCGCTGCGGTTTTGCCATTAAATTATTCAGGAAATGATTTAGGGCGTGCCACCCAGGGTGCAGCGAATACCTTGTTGGCTAAAGTAAACCTCTATCTTAAAAATTATACCGCCACAGTAGCTTACTGTCAGAAAGTAATCAACTCAAGTGTCTATTCTTTGGAAGCAAATTATGCCGACAACTGGAGTTTAACCAATGAATATGGCAAAGAGTCTATTTATGAAATAGGTTATCAATCCGGCTTAAGTACAGACGGGTATAATAATAAGGGGTCATGGTCTTATGAATTCTTTGGATTTTTAGGCGCCCCGGGCTGTTTTGGCAACTTTGTTCCGCGGCAGGGCTTGATAGATATGTATGATAATGCTGACAAAAGAAAAGATGCTACTTTTATCCTCCCTTCCACTTTCTTGCCCGATTTAAATGAATACGCCTCGGTGGAAACCAATATATACCAATATTTCTGGACTGTTCCTGCTGCGCTTCAATCACAGGCAAGCGCCCGTAAATATTATATTCCCGTACAAACCGCAGAGGCCCTGCCTACTATTACAGCCAGCCCGTTAAATGAAAAAGTATACCGGTACGCAGATGTTTTATTGATGCTTGCGGAAGCTTCCGTAATGGGCGGCGGCGGAGACGGGCAAAGCGCTTTAAATCAGATCCGTACCAGAGCGGGCATTGCCACAATACCCCTTACATTGCAAAATGTTAAAGATGAACGCCGAAGAGAACTGGCAACAGAGGGTTGGGATAGATTTAGTGATCTGGTCCGTTGGGGAGACGCTCCGACCGTGCTTTCATTCAAAGGTTTCAAACAAGGCAGAGATGAACTGTTACCTATTCCTCAATCAGAAATCGATCTGGTAGGTTCAGCAGACCTGCCGCAAAATCCTGGTTATTAATATAAAGTTTCGATTTGAAAAGAAGGGCGAAGTGAAAAATCATCTGCCCTTCTTTTTAATTATTTATTCTATGTATCTATTTGTCCGTTTAATTACCTCAAATATTAGTTTTTCGATAGCTCATTTGCAGGTAAATTTAGTACGTGTTTTAATGCGTTTGCCAGGTTAATCAAATTTCAACATTACTACTTAATCCGTTTATGAAGATCAAAAATATTTACATCATATCAATCGCATTTACAGCTGCGATAGGTGGTTTTTTATTGGGATTTGATGGCTCTGTAATTTCAGGGGCAGCACCATTTTATAAAGCATATTTTCATTTAAATAATGGTTCGTTCCTTTTCGGATTTTCTGTTTCATGTATCATCTGGGGATCAATTTTCGGGAATTTATTAGCAGGAGAAATAAGTGACAAATTCGGACGAAAGCCTGTATTGATTTTGTCTGCTTTATTGTTTTTAATCAGTTCATTATTTACCGCATTAGCCGGAGACATAACTGTCTTCATTATCGGAAGGATAATCGCTGGGTTTGCAGTTGGAATCGCAATTTTGCTGGCCCCTGTTTACATTGCCGAAATAGCTCCTCCACGGCAACGGGGATGGCTTGTTTCATTTAACCAGTTACTCATTGTTATTGGATTATCAGCAGCCTATTTTTCTAATTATTTTATCCTGAAAGCCATTCATGATCCATTGCTTAATTGGAGATGGATGCTTGGCGTAGAAGCCTTTCCATCAATATTGTATTTTATTTTTCTCTTTTTTATTCCCGAAAGCCCGAGATGGCTGATAATGAAAAATAAGGATAAAAAGGCAATCCGTGTATTGAGCCATATTGGCGGGAAAGACCATGCTATAAAGGAATATGAAGAAATAAAGAATTCATTCGTCCATAATACCGATAAGAATATAATTGCACAGGCAAAAGAATTCTTCTCCCCGAATATGAGACTTATACTCATTATTGGATTTGGACTCGCTGTTTTTCAACAATTCTCAGGTATAAATGCGATACTATATTATGCTCCTATGATTTTTGAATCCGCAGGTGGCGGAAGAGATACGGCCTTTGTGCAGGCAGTCGTTTTAGGGCTCGTTTTCATGGTAACGACTATAGGAGCGATGTTTTTTATCGATAAGCTGGGCAGAAAACCATTGCTTTTCGTCGGGGTCAGTATTATGGCTGTTTCTTTGCTGATAACCGGGACTGCGTTTAAAAGTGCTGTTTATCAAATTGATACTAATAAAATTACCCGGATCGCCGATGAGGTTTTAAAAGATGAAATTTTTAGTGACGCTAAAAAAATACACCCCCAATTATTGTCCTTTACAAAAATTGAGCTTAACGATAAATATGCAAAAATTTACTCCGAGAACACCTCACCTATATTGTTTCCCTATTCAAATTCACCAGCGGCCTTGCAAAATAAAGCTCAATTTATTCAGGCAATGGATTCAATACAAGGGGGAAAATTCAATAGCGAATTAACTTTTCTCGCTTCGGTCAACAATTTTTTAAAGCATGACAATAACAAAGATGTTTATACTCAATTACTTATAAAAGAGGGCATTAACATAAATTCAACTCTTGTTTTAATCGGCATTCTCGGGTTTATCGCAGGCTTTTCTATTTCTTTAGGCCCGGTAATGTGGGCGATATTTTCAGAGATATTTCCAAATCATTTGCGTGGGTTTGCCATTTCAGCCGTTGGAGTTGCGAATTCTGTATCGAGCTTTATCGTAGCCACCTTTTTCCCTATACAACTCGCAAAATTGGGGAGTAGCAATACCTATTTTATTTATGCGGGACTTATGCTGTTGTGTTTATGGTTTGTATGGAAATATGTGATTGAAACAAAAGGAAAATCATTGGAAGAAATTGAAAAAGAACTAACTACTTAAAATGAACTTTATTGAAAATCCTATAATACGGGGATTTAACCCCGATCCGTCTATAATACGTGTTGAAGATGATTATTACATCGCAACTTCTACTTTCGAATGGTTTCCCGGCATTCAAATCCATCACTCAAAGGACCTGATAAACTGGCATTTAATTAAAAGGCCTTTAAACCGTGTTTCTCAACTCGACCTGCGCGGTGTGCCAGATTCCTGCGGCGTATGGGCGCCTTGCCTTTCCTATGATAATGGGATCTTCTATCTCGTTTATTCTAATGTAAAATCATTTTCAGGTGCATGGAAGGATACCCACAACTACCTGATTACTGCTACTGACATTAATGGAGAATGGTCTGACCCTATGTTCTTAAATTCACGTGGCTTCGATGGAAGCCTGTTTCATGATGATGATGGAAAAAAATGGTATGTAAGCATGCTGCTTGATCACAGGAAAGGAAAGACCTTTGGAGGAATAATATTACAAGAATTTAACTCCAAAACAGGAAAATTGACCGGCGCGGAATATAATATTTTCAAAGGCTCGTCTTTAGGTCTTACGGAGGGGCCCCATCTATATAAAAAAGATGGATACTATTATTTATTGACCGCCGAAGGGGGCACGGAATATGGGCATGCAGCTACAATGGCACGTTCTGTGAATATAAAAGGTCCTTATGAAATCAGCCCCGATCATCCATTCATCACGTCTCGCGATCATAAGGATTACTATTTGCAAAAGAGCGGTCATGCCGATTTGGTGGAAACAAAGACTGGCGATTGGCTTGCCGTTTTTTTATGTGCGAGACCGCTAACCCCAAATGGTTTATGCATTTTGGGACGGGAAACAGCCATTGAAACAGTTAATTGGCCTGAAAATGACTGGCCAAAACTACGCAGCGGTACCAGTTTGCCTCGGATCAAAGTACCGATTAATGGAAATTCTACAAAATGTATTTGCCAGGTTAGCAGCAGGGACGATTTTGATAACGGGGATGTTGATATTCAATTCCAATCTTTACGTATTCCTATAACGGAAGATTGGGCTTCTTTAAAAGCCAAACCTGGTTTTCTTTGTTTATATGGCAGAGAATCTCTTAGCTCCATTCATGAACAAAGCTTTCTTGCACGAAGAATTCAAAGCTTGAAAATGGAGGCGTCTACTTGTCTTGAATTTTCGCCAAAGTCTTTCCAGCAAATGGCGGGTATAGTATGTTATTACAATACTACTCATTTTCATTATCTGCATTTAACCATTAACGAAAATATGCAAAGGTGCCTGCAAATTATTACCTATGATTATTTAGACCAGGTAGAGGCCTTAGTCAACCCGGTTATATTAAATGATGCCGATGCGGTATTTCTAAAGGCATCGTTAGACGGAGCAGATTTGCAATTTTATTTTTCCTGCAAAGAAAAAGAATGGATTAAGATCGGACCGATATTAAATGCAGGAATATTATCAGATGATTATGTAAGAGATGGCGGGGGCCGTTACAGCCCTGCATTTACCGGGGCATTTGTAGGTATTTGTTGCCAGGACTTATCCGGTAACCAAATATCT
>JABDAU010000033.1 GCA_013289045.1 Bacteroidota bacterium
TTTACTCACCCCGGCGCTATCCTGCCGCGGTAAATGCCCGGTAACAACAGCATCCGATCCCTGCTTGCACGAGTAAAACAGGCATACCAATACAATCACTAAGGGAAAAAGTCTTCTCATCAGCTTACAACAGGCACTTATACTGGTAAGCTGTATAAAACGTCGCAATACGGGGTTTTATCGCAATTTCTACGGCACAGATTTCCAGCCATCTAAAGTAAAAATAATACCGCATAAAACCATTCTGTTTATTTTAACAATTGGTTAAATGTAGAAGAGGCCAATAAGAAAGAACTAATGATTTACTTTTCCCTTTTAATCATAAAAGCGTTATTCAGCTTGTCCATGCCAATTTTGGGGTAATATTCCATTGCTGTTGCGGCAGATAATAACAACAGCATACTTTCGGGATTAATTGCTTTACGGGTAAGATTAACCAGTTCCCTGCCTATACCAAGTTTCTGATATTCCAACCGCACAGCCAGGTCAGACAGGTAGCAGGAGTAGCAAAAATCTGTAAGCGAGCGGGCCACGCCAACCAGCAAGTCACCATCCCAGGCGGGCGATTACGTTGGCGGCATGGACCTGGGTCTCAAGGTGCTGGATGAAGCGCAGAAATTTAAGTTTAATAAGCGCCTTCCCGAAATTTATGCACTCATTGGCAGCCTGGACAAGGAGAATATCAATTACCCTATGGCTTTACAATCAGCCGCTAAGGGTGTTGATGCCGCTGTAGCCAATAAAGATACGGTTGAAATAATTGAACTGAAGGGTCTGCTGGCTATGTTCACCAATGGCTATTCGGCACGAAAAAATGATTCCGCCCTGCGAGAAAAGGCTTTCCATATGCAGTTGGAGGCTTTGAAAATAGCCGAATCAAGCCCCAAATATGAGAATCTGCGTATCAGGTTTTACGACAATATTTCGGGCTATTACCTGAACACCAACCAATTTGATAAATCTATTGAATATGGTAAAAAAGGAGTAGAGCTGAGCCTTAAGCACAATGCGCAAAAATCACTTACCTATTCCTATTCGTGGATAGGCATGTCCTACTACCACCTTGGGCAAAAGGCGCTTGCGATGGATTACCTCAATAAAGCGCTGCTGATCACCAGGCAATTGAAGGAGCCTTTCAGAACGATGGAGATCTACGAGTCGATTTATAAATGCTATGTGCTGTCAAACGATTACAAGAACGCGTTCAAATATTACAACATTCATAATCGGCTGAGCGACTCGCTGAAAGTGGCCAATAACAACCACCAGCTAAACGAATTGCAGGTAAAATACGATGCGGTAAAAAAAGACAATAAGATAACCCTGCTCACCGCTACCGGCGAAGCCAGTACCCGGAAAATAATATTTATAGCTATAGGGCTGGGTTTGGCGGTGATATTACTGGCGCTTATTTTTGTGCAGTACCTCACCATCAGCAAAAAGAACAAGCAGATGGCGGAGACCAATCAGACCATACAGGCGCAGTCGGAAAAATTGCAGGTGTTGATGAAGGAACTGCACCACCGCGTAAAGAACAACTTGCAGATCGTATCCAGCCTGCTCACCTTGCAATCGAACAGGTTGGTTGATGAAGAATCGCGCAACGCAATAAAACTGGGGCAACAGCGTATTGAGGCCATGTCGCTTATCCATCGTAGTTTATACCAGCAGGATAACCCCACGCTGGTAAGCATGAAGGAATATATCACTGATCTTACCGAAAGTATTATGATGAGCTTTGGGGTGGATAAGAATGAGTTCGACCTGCATTTGGAGATTGCGGTAACCGAGTTGGATGTTGATGTGGCTATGCCGCTGGGGCTTATTATAAACGAATGGGTGACCAATGCCTTTAAGCATGCCTACAAAATGAGCAAGCTGCAACCGGCATTATGGATCAGGCTTAGCCTTGAGAATAGCCTCGAGCTGCAAATAAAGGACAACGGCACAGGTATGCCATCCGAGATGTGGGACAAGCCGCAGAAGTCGTTCGGTATAAAATTGGTTAAAGTACTTGCCAAGCAGTTGCGCGGCACTTGTACAGTGGAGAATGAAGACGGAACTGTTTTGACGCTGCATATTCCGAAAACTGAAATAAAAAACCTGCTTAGCGCCTGATGGAGGATAGGATAAACATACTGATAGTTGAAGACGAAGGCCTCGTAGCCATGGAGCTGGAGGAAAACCTGGTACGCGAAGGTTATGACGTGGCCGATATTGCCGATAACTGCGATGATGCCTGTGATGCCCACCGTAAGCACCAGGTTGACCTTATCCTGCTGGACGTAAATATAAAAGGCAGGTGCGATGGTATCGAGACCGCTGCGCGGCTGATGCAAATAAAGGAAGTGCCGTTCATTTACCTCACCGCCTTTACCGATACAGCCACTATAGAGCGCGCCAAGCATACCTTCCCCGCAGCATATCTCAGCAAGCCTTACCAGGTGACTAACCTCACCATAGCTATCGAAATGGCGTTGCATAATTTTGCCTTCCGCAAAGCGCCGGAGCCTAAGCCTGCCGAAGAAAACCGGATGCATGTAGTGGATTGGGAAGAGAAAAAGGAAAAGCCGGCTGATAGCCGCGAATCGATACTGGCGTTCAACAATTCCATCTTTGTAAAGCAGAACTATAAATTCATTAAAATAGATATCGACGACATCTATTACCTCGAGGCCGATAGCAATTACACGTACATCTACACGATAGAAAATAAGTACGCCATCAGGCACTCGCTGCAAAACGTAATGGACAAGCTGATGCTGAGTAATTTTGTACGTACGCATCGTTCTTATGCCATCAATATCAATCACTTAACCACTTTTAACGATAGCTTTATCAGCATAGGTAAGTACGAGATCCCGCTGGGTAGAAACTATAAGGAAACTTTCTTTAAGTATTTTAACTTCCTGTAAAATATCCCTCACGATTGTTAAGAAATCTGATTTTTTCTGATACGCAGTTGCGCTATTTGCATACAATATCCTGCCGTTCGCATACATTTCAAATTTCCGCACTTCTTTATTCAATACTTTTAAGTTGATAATATCCCTTTCCCCGGATTTATTCAATTAATATGGTATGCAACAACGATAATTTTAATTACATCATTATCGGACAGGTGCGTCGGGCTGTGTAATAGCAAACCGCTTATGAGAGGCAAAGGCTGCCGAAATGATCATGGAGAAATATGTCTGTATCTCCAACGAAATAGATATAGGGCAGTTGTAATTAATAGTTAAAATATGCCGGATGGTATAAAAAGCCATCCAAAAATGTTAATAAAAGCAATTTTTTAAAAAGTTTAAGATGATGTTTTGCCTTAAGAAAAGTATATTTAAGAACTATTTTATAAACTATTTGCCGCAGTGTTATTAAGTATTAGTGAACAGACCGGTGCTCTCTATTGCCGGCACGAAAACGCGGAATGATTGAATTGAATCAAAACAGACAAAAATTAATATAGACTATGAATATCACTTTTAAAAAGTCGGGGGACGTCGAAATAGCGGAAATTGAAGGCAGTATCGACAGTAAAACCGCTCCTGAACTACAGCAAAGCATCCTTAACGTGATCGCCGCTACCAGCAAGATCATTCTCGACATGACAAAGGTTGGGTTTGTATCCAGTGCGGGGCTGCGCGTATTGCTGATGGTTTACCGTCAGCTAAAAGGTAAGGATGGCAAAATAGTGCTGGTAGGTGTGTCCGACGAGATCAAAGATGTAATGTTCATGACCGGTTTTATCTCATTTTTCGAGATCGAAAAATCACTTGATGAAGCATTACACAAGATCTCGGCATAATGACAGGATACAATATGCGTAAGCCGGGCTATGCCATGCCATTGCAGGGCATTTTCATAACGAGTAAAATATATTGTATACATGTGGTTTATAATACCCCCGCTCAGTAAGCTTATGAGTACAGAAACGCAAACGTTTAACGCAGTAGTTGATGAGTTAGAGCCCATTCGCGATTTTGTGACCGAAAAAGCGCTGGCTGCCGGCGCCGATAACCGGAAGAATTATGCGCTTTGCCTGGCCATTGATGAGATTGCAACCAATATTATGCGGTATGGCTACCCGCTTGCGGGCATTACCGATGGTAAAATTGACGTTACAATCACCACCGGCGAAAATACGCTCACTATCATACTGGAAGACAGCGCAGTGCCTTTTGACCCGATGCACCACATGTTACCAACAGATGATGACCTGAATAAACCCCTTGAAGACCGCCCGATCGGCGGATTAGGCATCATGCTGGCACAGCAAAGTGTGGATGAATTAAAATATGAGTATGTAAATTCCAAAAACCGTAATATATTTATAGTCAATATTTAAGCTATTTTAAACCCTAAGGCGAAGAACTTTCGTAGATGAGCGATTTTACGCACCTGAATCCATTTCCGGGGATAAGAAATTTTGAACCCGAAGAGGATTTCTTGTTTTTCGGTCGTGATCACCAGATCAAAAACATGCTCGGCATTTTGGCCGATAAGCATTTTCTTGCCCTTATCGGTTACTCCGGCAGCGGTAAATCGTCGCTCATAAAAGCGGGTATTATCCCTGCTATTCAGAAAGGAAAAATGAATAGCGTTGGCCACGGCAACTGGGAAACCATTTATTTCCGCCCTGGCGATGACCCTTTTACCGCATTTGCCTCATCGTTATTCTACAGCTTCGGCCTTGATTCGCCCGATCAGGAAACCTTCGTAAAAGAAACGGTAGCGTTTCTGAAAAACGATGCCACTGATTTCGACGCCATCTACAAAAAATACAATACCGATAAAAAGAAAAACTGGCTGGTGTTTATTGACCAGTTTGAAGAAATATTCCGTTTCCGTAATATCGATTACAGCGATCAGCAGCTCCGAGAAGCGCAGAAATTTATCCAGATCATCCTTTCGGTACTCAACAATAACACCGTACCTGTATATGTGGCGATCACGATGCGGTCGGATTTTATTGACAGCACTACCGAGTTCACTGGTTTCCCCGAAGCGCTGAATGAGGTGTTTTATTTGCTGCCGCGATTTTTTGGCGATCACCTGCGCGAAGCCATAGTAAAACCGATAGAGGTTTGCGGCGGAAGAATAACCGATCGTTTAGTCGAGCGCCTGATACTTGATGCCGATGATAAGGCAGAGCGCCTCCCCGTATTGCAGCATGCCCTGATGCGCACCTGGGACTACTGGAAGCTGAACCGCATAGGCGACGACCCGATAGACATTCAGCATTATGAAGCGATAGGCACCATGACCATGGCGCTTTCCATCCACGCTGAGGAGATCTATAACGGCATTACTTCCATCCGTGGTAAGGAAATTACAGAAACCGTTTTCAAGGCGCTGAACGACCTTGATAAAGATAAAAAAGGCATCCGCCGTCCTGTTCCGCTAAAAGACCTGATCCTGCTGACCGAAGCTACCGAAGATGAGGTGGTGGATATCATCGACCAGTTCCGTGCACCAGGCCGTGCGTTTTTGCTGCCTTATGATGTACAGCTTACGCCGGAAACCATCATCGATATTTCGCACGAAAGTATCATGCGCCTGTGGCAGCGTTTGAAAAATTGGATTGAAGAAGAGACGCGCTCTGCAGAATTGTACCTGCGCTTATCTGATTCGGCAAAGCTGTACCAGCAGGGCAAGACCGGGCTTTGGATAGATACCGACCTGGCGCTGGCCATTAAATGGCAGGAGGACAATAAACCGAATGCGCTTTGGGCATCGCGTTATGATCCGGCTTTTGAGCGGGCGATCACTTTCCTCGATTACAGTAAAAAGGAATATCAATCCAAAATAGACCAAAAGGCCAGGCGGCAGGCGCTGGAACTGAAAACCGCACGCCGTACTGCTTTAATATTGGGCTCGGCATCTATACTGGCGGTGTTGCTGCTGGTGTTCGCCCTCAACCTGAAATTTAAGGCTGAGGCGAGCGAAAAGGTGGCATTAGAGAATGGCAGGAAAATGAAGGTTGCCAGCGCTGATGCCGACATGCAGCGTAAGGAAGCGATATTGGAAGAGCGTATTGCCGAGCAGCAGAAAAGTATAGCCGCGCAACAGCAAAGCATTGCCGAAGAGCAGCGCCGCAACGCCATAGCCGAACAAAAGAATGCCGACCTGCAACGTGCCGCAGCGGTACAACAAAAATTATTGGCAGATCAACAAAGACAAGAAGCGGTTTCTGAAAGGAAAAAAGCCGATGTTGCCCGTGTAGCTGCACTCGATTCGGGCAAAGTTGCCCAGTCGCAGCGTGACCGTGCCGTGCAGGCTACACACGAGGTGGAAAACCTGCGTATGCTTTCCGAGGCGCGTTCCATCGCCTTTAAATCGAACCAATTGCTGGGTGATGCGCAGAAGGATACGCTGAGCATGCAGATGGCATTCCTTTCTTATGTTGTAAATAAGGAATATGGCGGTCCATCACAGAACCGCGCCATTTATGATGCGCTTAAAGCTCAGCTCAACCACTATTACAATAAAACGTTGCGCTACACTTATGGCATCAAGGTAAACCCGGGTGGTTATGACCTGCGCTCTACCGCATTTGTCAATAACAATGATTTCTTTACTGCGGGCGACGATGGTACCGTACGCGAATGGCAGATCACTAATTCGCCGGTGCAGATCAACCAGAAGCGGGCAAGTAAATCTCTTAATACGTCCATTTACAGTGTAACCCTGTCGCCAAACAAAAAGCTCCTGCTTGGACGCCTTGCCGATGGCCGGGTAGCCGTTTGGGATGCGGGCAATATCGCCGGAACGCCTTTTATTCTTAGCGACCCTGGCATTACTTCAACGCAATACGCCACCTTCTTGCCGGTGTTGGGCGATAACTGTGTTTTTGTAAAGAGCGATAAATATGCTTACGTCTACAACTTCACCAGGCCGGGCTTTAAGCTGCTTAATCGCTATAACCTGTGCAAGCAAAACGGCGGCAACAGCTCGCAGGCAGGTTGCTACAGGACTACTAAAGACGGCGTAACTGTATACGTTGCGCAGGGATCATCCATCTGCTCGCTTACGCTGAACAACGATGCATCACTCGTGGCCCAAAATGAACTGCTGAATGTAAATGACAAGATCAGCTCCCTACTGCTGAGCGCTAATGAACATACGCTGGCAGTGGGTACGGATGCAGGCTCAACAGCGATATATGATATTTCAGGCGGTAAAGCTACGCTGGATACGCGCATCAGCGGACATAGCTCCAAAGTTACCGGGCTTGGCTTTTCGCAGAATGAAAGTACGCTGGCTTCCGGTTCGCTGGACAACACCATCAGGGTGGGCAGCTGGCAGAGCGGTAATAAAGTGGAAGACCTGATCTTCCAGGATAAAAGAGGATGGGTGAGGGACATTGCCATGTCACCTGATAACAAATATGTGCTGGGCGTGGGGCAGTCGGGTGTGATACAGTTATGGCCGCTCACCGAGGTTACTGTTTTGCAGGAGTTTGCGGGCGTAAATACCAACAAAAAGATGATCATCACCAACCTGAAGGAGCAGGATATTGAAAAAGAGATAGGTGCGGATATATACCGAAGGCTTTGGTATGGCAAATACAAAAGCTTTAAGGATTTTTGGAATACAATGACAAACAGGTACTTAATGAAATCTGCATGAGGCGAATTTTTACATTTTGTTTTCTTTTTATGCTGATGCTGTTATGCTCGAAATTATTCGCGCAGACAACCGATACCTGCTCGAGCCGGCTGGCTATTGCCCATGACCTTTACCAGGGCGGTAAGTTTGCAGACGCACTACGGCTGCTCGACGATTACGAAAAATGCAGTGGCCGCACCAGCGATTACTTCAAGCTGAAAGCCAAGATCTACCTCGCGCTCGATTCTAATAACTACAGCCTTCAGAATACGGTACAATACGTGCAATCCAAAACCGGCAACTACATTACCGATGACGACCCGGCCGTATTCAAAAACATGGTGCAGTACGTACAGGATAGTTTGGCCGAGCGCCAGATCTCATCCGTATCCAAGCGCCCGGAAGATATCGACCTGACGCCTGCATCGGTTATCGTTATCAAAAGCGAGGACATGGCCAAACGGGGTTATGGTAACTTAGTCGACCTATTGAGTGACCTGCCGGGATTTGATATCACGCGCATCTACTCGGTGGTTTATGCCGATATTTTCCAAAACGGTTTTGAGCAGGATAATACCGAGCGTACCCTGTTTATGATAGATGGCGTGGAGGAAAATGACGTATGGTCTAACATTGCCTACATCTCCCGGCAATACCCGCTGTCGGATATCAGCGAGGTGCAGGTCATTTACGGCCCGGCTTCTACACTGTATGGCGCGCGTGCGTTTGTGGGCGCTATCAACATCATCACCAAATCATATAAAGAGCTTGCCAATAAAAAACTGCAGCCCTTCGTGGCCGCTGCCGACAGTTCTTTCGGCGTACACGCCAGCGGTAATTTTTCATACGGCAGCTATAATACGCGTAACCTGGACGTAACCATCGCGGGCAAAACATCCGATTTTACCTGGGTAGTATCCGGCGCTTACTATGAATCGAACCAGGAAAATCTCGACTTCCAGAATATCTATGGCTACGGGGCCGACCAGGTCAATAAAGTGCCGAACAGTACCTATGCGACCAACCTTAAAAAGCTGGTTTATACAGGAACACAGGGGGCGGTCGACTCCGCAAGGAACCAGTTCGGGCCAGGGTATTTTACCAAAACGGCAAATACGAATGGTACTTACACGCTGAAGATCAACCCCGATTCGCTGAACGCGCTCATTAAAAAAGCGCGTGCGGCAGATATGAACGCCTTTAACCAAACCATTAACGGTGCACCAATAGGCTACTCCAATCACGCTGCCGACTGGTTTGTGAGCGGTAAGATCCGCACCGGCAATTTTGAGGCAGGGTTTAAGACCTGGAAGCTGCGCGAAAGCTTTAACTACTACCAGAGCTTGTTCAATGCCGGCACCAATAATGGCAGTCAGTGGGCGCCGATCAACTCGTCGTTTTATACTAATTACGATAAGCGCTTTGGAAATTTTACGTTCTCCAATTTAAGCTCGTACCAGATCTCCGGTCTCGCCGATCAATCTGACCTGGTTACACTGAATAGCTTTTACAGCGAGGTAGGAAAACTCTCGTTACTCAATCTATTTGAGCCTAACACACTGGTAAACGGCACCAAGGACGGCTGGATGAACAAATTCTACTATTACAAAGGCGAACAGTTCAGGACGGATACCAAGCTGGCTTATTCAAAAGACAGGTTATCTATCCTCGGTGGTTTTGAGTACCGTTACAGCCAGCTACAGGGCGATTACCTGACCTATAGCAACTACGCCACCGCAACACCGGTTGACCAAAGCAAAGTTGCTTACGCACAGGAACTGGGTACTACGGCAACAAACGAAGCCGGCGGCAACGAGTATGCTACGCTTGATCTGGGTGTGTATAGCCAGGCTACCTATCAATTCCCCGATTCGATATTTTATGCTACAGCAGGCGGACGTTTTGACTATAACAGGATCAACTCAAATGCAGGTTTCGGCAAAGTATTTTCGCCAAAGCTGGCTTTAGTAAGCACGTTGAAAACTATGGTTCTGAAGCTGATTTACTCACAAGGTATCCAAAACCCATCGCAATCAACAAAATTCTCAACCAGCTCAACCCGTGTGGCCAATCCAACGCTCCAGCCCGAGAAAATACACGATCTGGAACTGGTGCTGTTAAATAAACACGGTAAAAGTGATATCAACTGGGATCTTACATTGTCATACGCAACCATACTCGATGCCGTTTCCAGCGGTGTCGACCCCTATAGCACTACCTTTGTAGAGAACCTGAATACCGGTAAATACACCATTTACACGGGCATGTATGAGATCATTTACCATCCGCAGCAGTCGCACTGGGATGCTTATTTTAATGCCACTTACGAAAGGGCAAGGCAAACCGCTAATACAACCGTGACTAATTTCCAGGAGCAGGTAATTGGGGATATTGCCCCATATAAATTTAATATCGGCGGTAATTACGCTTTCAACATCGATAAGAACTATTTCAACATCGACCTGCGTGCAAACTACGTAGGCAACAGGCCCGAAGGTAAAGGGACGACGATCAGCGCCAATACCGGCGTAGACAGCACCAATCGTATACCTCAGTACCTGCTTTTTAACTCAGCAATAACTTACCAGAATAGGAGATTTAAACATTTTACCCTGCAGTTTGATGTGGACAACATATTGAACACGCTGTACTACGACCCGGGGCCCCGTAATGCTAATGCCAACTTTGTGAATGCCATTTCAGGTTACGTGCCATATGTAGCGCAGCGCGACAGGAACTTTTTGCTCACGCTAAAATATAATTTATGAAACAGGCGGTATTGAAGAATGCATATGAGGTGCGCAATGCAAATTACGCCATCGTTCACAGCGAATCGGAAGTGGATTTTAACCAGTTTATTGACGTATTGGAGATAAAAGATGGCGAGAACGTGATAGACGTAGGCGGCGGTTATGGCTCCATTTTTATAAGACTGGTGAACCGTTACCCTGAAGCCAGTTTTAATTACGACCTGCTTGACGGCGGCAAATTTCAGCTGAATAAGGCCGAAGAGAAGATCAATGCGCTGCTGAAGGAAAAGGATAACCAATCGGTTGTGCGTTACCTGCACCAGGATGCCACAGCACTGAACCTGCCCGAAGAGCATTACGATTTGGTGATCTGCAAGATGTTCTTTCATGAGATACCGCAGATCTACAAGAAATCGCTCATTAACAAACTCAGCAGTATTATAAAACCGGGTGGCCGCATGGTGATCTGGAACCCCGACCTGAACCAAAGTGATTACCAGTTCTATACCAGCGTCATCAAACGCAAGGATGAACTGGCTGGCTTTGAATCGATGGTGCAGAACAGGCATTTTTTACTGAACGAGGACCTGTACGACCTGTTGAATGACGCCGGTTTTGCCGGTTTCCAGAAACTGCTCACGTTTGATTATCACCTGAATACCATCAACCGTTTGGATGAGGAATTTTCTGGGGATAAAACCAAACTACAGTTGTGGAACCAATACATCCTGCAAATAGCGGAACAGCTTGACGATGAAACACGTGAGCGCCTGAAAATAAACGTGATTGGCGACGACGTATATATAAATTTTAAACGAGGAATATTCTCAGTACAAAAACCAAAGTAGCAAAAGACACTGATGGGATCGGATGCCATATTTTCGAAGGTATTTAACCTGAAGAAGGGCGAGGGAAAAACTGTTTTCCTGCTCACGGCATACTCGTTTTTTGCCGGTTTGGCATATGCTTACTTTTATGCTACCTCCACAACGCTTTTCCTGGCCAAGTTTGATATAAAGGTGCTGCCATATGCCTACATAGGGCAGGGGGTAGTAAGCTATTGCGTATGGCTCAGCTACAAACGCATTGAAAAAAAGATCATCCCATCGCGCCTGTTTATGATCAGCGGCTTGTTTTTAATGGTGAGCGTGGCGATACTGGCTGGTGGCTTTATAGTTACCGGCAGTAAAGTTTTTGCGTTCATCCTGTTTGTTTGGTATAATATTTTCCTGTTGCTTAACGGTATCAGCTTTTGGGGCATCGCTACCAAAGTATTCGACTTACGGCAGGCTAAGCGTTTATTTGGTTTGATCAGCTCGGGCGAGGTTTTCGCGCGTATCATCAGTTTTTTCTCGGTTTCATTCCTGGCAAAGGTGATGAAGACCGACCATATCTTCTACATGTCTATCGCCGGTTTGGCGATGTGTATCATACTGGCGCCTATCATCACCAGCACATTAAAAGAAAAGATCGATATTAAACGTACTGCTCCTGAACCTGCAAAAGAGCAGCCAACATCTTCAAAAGGACTTGGCAAATTAATAGAGAACAAGTACTTCGGCTATATTTTCCTCCTGGCTTTGTTCCCGCTGTTCGCAACGTTTTATATCGATTTCATGTTCCTGGGTCAGGTGAAGATCCAATACACCAATGCCAAGGTTATCAGCGGCTTTCTGAGCTTGTTTTTAGGCTCCATGTCGGTTGCCGAGTTCCTGCTGCGTACGTTTGTTTCGGGCAGGCTGATCAGTAAATACGGCGTGTTATTTGGCATATTGATGCTGCCGATAACGCTAACCTTATCAACCGTGCTGGCCGCTGTTTATGGCAGCTTTTATGGCGCGGTAGGCCTGTTCTTCTCGTTCATCATCCTGAGCAGGTTATTCATCCGCGTTATCCGTACGATATTTTTCGACTCAACTTTCCAGATATTTTATCAGCCCATACCTATTCACGACCGCCTTGCCCTGCAAAGTAAAGTAGAAGGGGTTTCAAAATCCATCGGCTTTATTTTAGCAGGCGCCATTTTGGTGGTACTGGCGCATGCACCGTTCCTAAATGTAGTGCATTATAATTACATTTTTTTGGCGGTGCTGGCTGTTTGGATCTGGATCTCATTCAAATTATACAATGAATACCGGGGCTCGCTGAAAGCAGTACTGTCAAACCTGATCGGTCATAAAAGCAGCTCCAAAACATCGGCATTTGCTTCGCTATCGGGTTTTATTACACTGTCTGACAATAAAAAAACGCAGATCACCCTTAATCTTACCGAGCGTACCTATCCGCAGGTTGCCGACCTGCTGATGCTGCGCCTGCTGCCCAAGGTTGAGCAGAATACGCAAAATGCCATCCTGCAAAGGATCAATTACAAAAAGATCACGCCTGCGGTAAACATATTGGACTTCTGCATGACGCATAACAGCGGTTCTGCAGCGCCATTTAAGGAGACCAAAAAGGAGCTGGAGGAGAATACCAATATCAACTTTAAAACGCTGTCGGCGCTGGCGGAGTCAACAGATGCGGAAGAGCGTTTGAAAGCGGTTTACCTGATGGATAACCACGAGAATTACAATAACTACAAGTTGCTGGTGCACCTGCTGCAGGATGAGGATATCCGTGTGCGTAACGCCGCGCTCATCATTTGCGGAAAGATGAAAAAGCATGAGCTGTGGCCGCACATTATTGAAAGCTTGTATGACCCGAGATCGGCCTATGCTGCGGCCATAGCTGTAAGGCAGGTGGGCGAGCCGATATTGAATGATCTGGTGGAGTTTTTTAACAAAGACAATCTGCCTAAAGAAGCGCAGATAAAGATCATAGACCTGTTTGCCGAGGTGAATGGCAAACACATTCCCCGCTTACTGAAAAGCAAAATAACGTTGGCTGATGAAGATGTGCGCAGGCATATTTTTACCACGCTGGGCGAAATGCAGTTCCAGTTTGCGCAGTCGGAGTACCCGACCATCAAGAATTACATTGAGGAAGATATTTATTGCATTGCCTGGATAGTGGCTGCGATACTGGACATGGGTGTGGATCATCATCATGACCCAAGCATGCTACACCATAGCTTGCAATTGGAATTTACCCGTAAAAAAGCGTTCGTGTTCCTCGAGCTATCCATGATATACGACCAGAAGACCATCAACTTTTTTATCCATGGGTTTGAGGATGCATCACAGGAGGCACGTGCCTATGCATTGGAGGTGTTGGATATGACGGTTTCGCCGGAGTTCAAACCGCTGTTCCTACCGTTGCTTACTGATTTGGAGCACCATGAATTGCTTAAAGCTTATGCTACACGATTTGCGCAGGAACAAATGCCGGTAAGGGAACGATTGGAGGATATCATCAATAAAAATTACTCAAAGATCAGTCCGTGGACAAAGGCTTGTGCCATAAACCTGATCGCTCATTTTGATAATGTTGAAAATATATTGCTTGCCAATGTGCTGAATGACAGCAAGCTGCTGAGCGAGATGGCTTTGTGGGAACTTTACAATAAATATCCGCAAAAACTGGCAGAATTTGGAGAAAGGATAGCAGACAGAGACAAACCAAAAATAATTAACCGGTTAAAGTATTTTGCCGGCATCCACAAAGAACAGCTATTGATATTTGATGCGGTTACACGGTTAAAACACAATCCGTTCTTTATGGAATTGACGGAATTTGAGCTTGTGCCCGTTGCCGAAGGTGCAAAACAGGTTTTCGTGGCTGCCGGTACACAGTTATCCATAGCAAAGTCTGAACTGGAAGACCTTTATTTTGTACTGGAAGGCGCATGCGATGTGCAATTTGCAAGTGGCTCGGAGCGATTGATCGCACGAGAGTTTTACTGGTATGTGCAGTCGGGCCCTTCCATAACTGAACTGACTTTTAATGCGCATACAGACACCATATTGCTGCAGATTGACTCGAATACTATGTTCACGCTGCTGGCGGAGCATATGCATTTGAGCAAACGAATTATAAACGTATTAAGTAAACAGGAAGCCTAACGGATGCAAAAATTGACGACATATCGTAAGTTATTTTTCAGCTTTGCCGCTGCGCTTTTGGGTATTTGCCTGTATGTTTCGCCTGTAAAAGCGCAATCTTCGATAAATGAATCGGGCATTCCTATCCAGCGCGATTTCCTGCCATCGGAGTATAAGGCCAACCAGCAAAACTTTTCGGTAACCAGCGATAAGCGCGGATTGATATACGTTGCCAACTTTGCCGGCGTATTGGAATTTGACGGTACCCGCTGGCGCGATATTTTAACCACTGAGCGTACTAAAGTTAACGCGCTGACCACCGATAAGCAAGGCCGCGTTTTTGTGGGCACCCGCGGTGAGGTGGGCTACCTGAAGCCGGATTCGACCGGAGATATGAAGTTTGTGAGCCTGAACAGATTTCTTAAAAAAGACAATATCGTGTCGCCGGATGTGATCAATTGCTTTACTAATAGCGAGGGCGCATGGTTTGCGATCAGCGATCATATGATGCTGTGGGATGGCAAAAGCTTCAAAACCTGGGCTATAAAAGGCAAAATATTAAGCGCCTTTATGATTAATGGTAAGGTGTATGTGGGATTGGAAAATGGTGGTTTGAAGATATTTAGTAATGGGCAATTGCAACCGGTAACCGGCGGCGATACTTTCTCAGGGCTCGTGACGGTGAATACAATGGTAAGCACCGGCGATGGCGCGTTGATCGGCTCAAATCAGGGTATTTATACATTGGATAGCCGTGGCGTTACGAAACTTACTACCGGTGCCGATAGCTATTTTTCGGACAATATTATTTCCTGCTCGGCAGATCTGAAAAATGGTACTTATGCCTTCGGTACGCTGAAAGGCGGTGTTGTGATATTGGCTGCCGATGGTTTGCTGCGGCAGATATACAGTAAAAAAACGAGCGGTTTATATAGCAACAGCATCAGCTACCTGTATATGGATGATAACCACGGGCTTTGGGTGGCTATGCAAAACGGAATAACGCGCGTCGAAACGCCATCGTTCCTCAATTTCTTCAACCAGCTAAAAAATGTTAATGGTGATGTGAACACGGTAACGCGGTTCAATAACCATATCTATTTGGCAACCGACCAGGGCGTGTTGGTTTATGATAATACCGACCTGCATTTTAAACCTGTTACGGGCTTGGGCATGGCGGCATCGCACATGATCGTTTATGGTAATAAACTGGTGATAGCAACGGCTGCCGGCGTTTATACTTTCGATGGCAACAGCGCACAGAAGGTAACAGATGGCTATTCGTTATTCGTTTATGCGGATGGTAACAATGTTTACGTGGGTAGATTGGACGGCGTTTCCATACTAAAAGATGAGAACGGACAGTTGGTTAGCAGCGGTAAATTGAGCGGCGTAAGCGACGAAATAAGAGGGATAGCAAAAGACCAATATGGTAACCTGTGGCTGCAGCAGCCGTCGAGGGGTTTATACAGATACGATCTGCAATCGCAAAAAGCAACTTTGTACGATAGGGATAAAGGTTTGCCCTATAGCTCGGGTAACTATCTGAACCCAACCTCAATGGGGGTTTTGGCGGGCACGCTGAAAGGTGTCTACAGCTATAACCAAAAGAAAGACGCTTTTGAGAAACGAATCCTGTTTAAAGGCGACTCGGTGCGAAACAGTAACTGGATCAGTAAAATAGTTGAAGATAACGACGGCAATATCTGGACAACTGCCGGCGATGGTACTAACATCAGCCTCTATAAAAAGTTTAATAACAAGTACATAGCCAGCAGTTCGGCGCTGTTGCCGGTGCAGGACAACCAGGTGTTTTGCATTTATCCCGACAAGGCCAGCGGAAAAGTATGGCTGGGTAGTACCGATAACCTGATCACCTATAATTCGGTAATGTATATCGATTTTAGCAAGATCAAGCCTGCGCTCATCAGGTCGGTTACGTTGAATAATGATAGTTTATTGTTTAATGGCGCTTACTCGGCAAGCTCAGGCATCGAGAACGCTGTGCAGAATGACTTTTTGAAACCGGTATTAAGTTACGAGCAGAATAACCTGCAATTTACTTTCAGCTCGCCATCGTCCATTGAAAGAAATGACACCAAATTTCAGTATTTCCTGGAAGGCTTTGATGCAGACAGCTCGCAATGGGTAACGGACAGGCAAAAGGAATATTCGAACCTGTCGCCGGGGGAATATACGTTTCATGTAAGGTCGAAAAATATTTTTGGGGTGATAAGCCCGGAGGCTACTTATGCCTTCACCATTAAAAAGCCATATTACCAAACGGTAGTGGCGTACCTGGTATATGGCATTGTGCTCACCATATTGATGGTGTTGTTTGTGCGGGTACGCTCGAACCAGTTGGTAGAGGAAACGCGGAAACTGGAGGAAATGATCACAGAACGTACCGAGGAAGTAGTTCTGCAAAAGCAGGAGATAGAAACACAATCGGTAGAGCTTACCAATAAGAACGATGAGTTGGAGAAGATCAACCTCATCGTTAAATCCATTAATGCCGAGATCAATTTCAACAGCCTGATGCAGTCCATTCTTGAAAAAACAAGAGTGATACGCGGCGCCGAAAAGGCAGCGATGCTGGTGCGTGATAAAGAAAGCGGGCAGTTTAAATTCAAGGCAAGCTTTGGGTACGATAAAAAGGTATTGGAAACCATCCAGTTGACATTGGAAGAAGCAGAAACCCGCTACCTGTCGTTCGCTGAAGAGGCTTATGAAGATATATTCTTTATCAAAACGGTTAAAAGTATCGAGAAGGACAACCTCTTCAGCCACGTAAATAAAGCGAAATCAGCATTGATGATGATCATCAGGCTGCATAACCAGGTAGAGGCTTTTATGATATTGGAAAACTGGCAAAGACAAAACGCATTCGTGCAGCGCGACTTTAGCCTGTTGAAAAATTTGAAGGAGCACTTTATCGCCGCCTTTATCAAAACTACGCTTTTAGAAGAAGTACAAAATGCACTGACCGACCTGAAAGAAACGCAGGACCAGCTCATCAGGCAGGAAAAACTCGCTTCGATAGGGCAGCTGACCAAAGGTATTGTGGACAGGATATTGAACCCGCTTAATTATATCAACAATTTCTCCCTGTTATCGAAAGACTTGATCGATGAGTCAGAAGAATATGTTGAGAAGGAAGAAATCACCGGCGACGATAAGGATGAGATACTTGACATCCTCAACACCGTAAAAATAAACCTGCAAAAGGTGAACGATCATGGTGTGAGCGCATCGCGGATTGTGAAGGGGATGGAAAAGATATTGAGGGAAAAATCGACCGATTATATCGAGACGGATATTAATAAGCTGCTCTCTACCAATATTGAAGGGATGATCTCTGAATTGCACAAGGAACATCCCGATTTTAAAGTAGATGTTATTACCGACTTCGACAAAAAGCACGACAAGTATAAGATCCTGCCTGCCGAAATGAACACGGTGTTTTATAACCTGCTCAGCAACGCGTTTTACGAGGTGCTGGAGAAAAGTAAATTGGATAAGGATTACAAGCCGATGGTGAAGATATCCACCAGGCTGAAACATGAAGGGTTCGAGATCAGGATACATGATAATGGGAATGGCATTTTGGAGACGGAGATGAAACAGCTGTTTTCACCATTCTTTACTACCAAACCTACGGCAAAGGGCACAGGCCTCGGCTTGTATATGAGCCAGGATATTATAAAAGAGCATAAGGGATCGATCACAGTTGATACCAAGGTTAATGAGTACACCGAGTTTATCATCAACATCCCTAAAAAAGCATAGCAAACACTAAACCGGAAAAATATGGGCGATACAAATAATCCAGGCAACCAACCTGATGACAAATTGCCGGATAATATTGCAGAATTGCAGCTTGAGGTTGAGCACCTGCGTAACCGGTTGATGGACCAGGAAAACCTGGCGGGTATCGGCACCAATGCGGCCGGTATTATGCACGAGATCAGGAACCCGCTCAATTTTGTGATCAATTTTTCAAAACTGAGCATCGGTTTGGTTGATGAGCTGGATGACCTGATAGAAGAGATAAAAAATGTGCTGGACACCAACTCGCGCGATGATCTGGCGGATATCAGCGATACGCTGAGGGCCAATATTTCTAAAATAAATGAAAACGGCCAGCGTGCCATGCGCATCATGATCAGCATGCTGGCACAGGCCCGCGGCGAAAAAGCGGCGGCCTTTGAGAAAACGGATATCAACCAGATGGTGGATGAATCGGTTAAACTGGCCTACCAGGGCATAAGGGCGCAGGACTCCGAGTTCAACATCTCGTTAAAAACCGCTTACGATACTACCATGGGCAGCGTGGCGGTTGATGCGCATGACCTGAGCCGGGTGATCATTAACATCGTAAACAATGCCTGCTATGCGGTGAACGAGAAGCGTAAGAAATCGACCGGCGAATATACTCCGCAAATAAGTATCACTACCAAAAAGCAGGATGGTGAATTTGCCATCCATGTGCGCGATAATGGCCCGGGGATGCCGCAGGAGGTGATGAAGAAAATCTTTACACCGTTCTTTAGCACCAAGCCCGCCGGCGAGGGTACGGGTTTAGGGCTTTCGATGAGCTATGACATTATTACCCGCGTGCATGGCGGCAAGTTGGACGTATATGCAGAGGATGGCTCGTATACCGAATTTGTGATAACGATACCTATAAAATAACAGATTAACTAAGCTAAACATTACCTTTACAACATGATCAAGATACTATGCGTGGATGATGAAATGGATATGGAAATGCTGGTTACGCAGGCTTTCCGCAGGCAGATACGCAATAAGGAATACGAGTTCGTTTTTGCTCATCACGGGCTCGACGCGCTGAGTAAACTGGCCGAGCATAAGGATATAAAACTGGTACTGTCGGACATCAACATGCCTGAAATGGACGGGCTGACCTTCCTTTCAAAACTAAAGGAAAATAACCTGACTGATCTCCGCACCATTATGGTATCGGCCTATGGCGACATGGAAAATATACGCACGGCAATGAACCGCGGCGCGTTTGACTTCATCACCAAACCCATTAACCTGGAAGACCTCGATCTCACCATCAAAAAAACGCTTAATGAAATAGAGATTTACCAAACGCTGCAGCACGATCGCGATAGCCTGACTGCTATCCAAAAGGATTTGGCGATAGCTTATGATATCCAGCAATCCATGCTGCCCAAAAAGGCAAACCCTTATCCCGACAGGAAAGAGTTTGAGCTGCATGGACTACTGCAACCGGCCAAATCCGTAGGCGGCGACTTGTACGATTATTCATTGATATCCGATAACCGCTTGTTTTTCCTGATCGGCGATGTGTCCGACAAAGGCGTTCCCGCTGCGCTTTTTATGGCGATAACACGTACGCTGTTCAAAACACATTTTGATAGCATGCCCGAGGCCGATATTACCAAACAGATCTATCACATCAATAATATCCTGGCTAAAGATAACCCTTCGCTAATGTTCGTTACGGCCTTTGCAGCGGTGCTGGATATCAAGACCGGCGAGGTTGAATATGTAGACTGCGGCCATGAACAGCCGTTGATCATACGTAATGCAACCGGTGAGATTGAAGTGATCAAAAAGAAAGACGGCGGTATGCCGCTATGCCTGGTTGAAGACTTTCCATACTTCTCACAAACATTTAAACTGGAGCCCGGCGATATTTTCGTGTCATATACTGACGGGTTGGAAGACGCCCTGAACGAAGAAGGTACAAGGATAACCATACAGCCAAGCATTGAGCTGCTTAAAACGCTTAAAGGCGCAAGCCCTGCACGTGTAAACGCTACTTTACTGGATAACGTGAATGCATACATTGGCAGCGCCAGCCAGTTTGATGATATTACGCTGTTAACGCTAAAGTATAACGGGTAGTGTAAAAGTAATTTTGTTGTCGAAAAATTATCCTATAAAACATCGCAAACATTTTTAACTTTGCACAATTACTACAGTATTATATGAAAAAAGTAAGTTTAATTATAATGGTGATCTCGGCGATAGCCATTGTTTTATTTACAGTATTGTTCTGGCACCCGGTAACCGATAACGCGGTTGATTCTGACGGATTTTGGGCCTATATGTATGGCGATAAATCAAACCTGTGGCCTGTTTTCAGCTCTGCTGTTATCTTCCTTATGGCTTTAACCTGCTATATGGCCACTTTTACGCAAAAAAGCGCCCGTTACTAAATAGTAAACAGCCTGTTATACCCGGTCTGTTATGGTATAGGCCGGTAAACCCAATATAAACCGATGAAAAGCGTATCTGTTAAGATAGGCTTATTTATTACCCTCTGTGTTTTTGCCGCCAACTGCGAAGCGCAATATAAAGACACGCTTGATATTGCCGGTACGCATGTTTACCGCAATATCCCTTACATAAAGAACGGACTTCCCGAACAAAATTTCGATCTGTATATTCCCGACAGCGCCAAAAAGCCTATGCCGCTTATTATATGGATACACGGCGGCGGCTGGGACGGCGGCTTTAAAGGTTGGATAGAAATACCCTACCTTGCCAAATTGGGCTATGCTATAGCCAGTATCGAATACCGTTTTTCGCGCGTGGCGCCTTTCCCGGCACAAATATTAGATTGTAACGAGGCGGTTTGGTTTTTATGGAAGAATGCTAAAAAATATGGGTTGGACACCTCGCGGTTTGTGATAGGCGGGGGATCGGCTGGCGGGCACTTGTCGGCATTGATCGGCATGAGCGCTAATAACCATGTTCCGGAATTCTATAATGACATCAATAAGGAAAATAAAGTGCGCATCCGTGCAGTGCTTGATTATTATGGCCCAAGCGATTTGAATGTAGTGCATGGCCGTGCCGCCTACCTGGATTACGATGGCCCCAATTCTGCCCTGACCAAATTATTGGGTGCTAATGCGCTCGACAGGCCCGACCTGGCTGCAATTGCCAGCCCGGTAACTTATATCGATAAGAATGATCCGCCGATATTGATCATCCATGGCGAGGTGGATGGTTTTGTGCCGTTTTGGGAGAGCCAGTTATTTTATAGCCGCCTTAAACTGGCTGGTGTTAAAGCGCAACTGATAAAAATACCCGGTGCAAACCATGCCGGGCCTATGTTCCAGGCGCCGGATATACAAAAACAGGTAATCGATTTTTTGAATGCCGTTTTTTTAAAGTAACTTGTAACAATATCGCCCTGTATTGGTTATCATCCATTGCATTATTTACCAATCATTATTTTTATTTGTCAGTGAGCAACCCCACATGGCATGGAAAACGTATCTACCTTATAAAAGCATATGCCATCAATAACTGCGGTCGCGACGATCGATCTACCATGTAAGACTACCCAGCAGGAAGTAAAAGAACAGGCCCACCGCATGTTCTCGAAAAGTTTCCCCCAAACAGACCGCCTGATATTCGCCTTCGATAACACCGAGATCATTACCCGCAATTTCTGCAAACCGATCTCCTACTATACCAGCGATACTACTTTTGAGCAGCGTAATAACGATTATATTTCCACCGCGCTTGATTTTTCTGAGCAGGCAATAAATGATTGCCTGGCAAAAGCCGGGTTAAAGAAGGAGGATATAACCGACATCCTTTTCGTTTCAACCAGCGGACTGGCAACGCCGAGCATGGATGCACAGATCATCAACCGAATGCGGCTGAACCCGCATGTAAGGCGTATGCCGCTTTGGGGCTTAGGCTGCGCAGGCGGAGTATCGGGTATGGCCAAGGCCAGCGACGTAGCAAAAGCTAATCCGGATGCTGTTGTTTTGCTGGTTTCTGTAGAGTTATGTTCGCTTACGTTGTTAAACAATGATTACAGCAAAAGCAATTTCATCGGCTCGAGCTTGTTTTCGGATGGAATCGCGGCTTGCATCGTTAAGGGTGATAATTATGGCATAGATGAGCGTGTAACCTATTATGCTGCGAATAGCAAGCTTTACTATGATTCGCTTGATGTGATGGGATGGGAGTTCCAGGATACCGGCTTTAAAGTGCTGTTCTCAAAAGATATTCGCACATTCATTAATGAAAATGTGCTGGCGGATATTACAGAATTCCTGTCAAAACACGACCTGCAGCTCAGCGATATTAAAAACTTTATTTTTCATCCCGGGGGCAAAAAAGTTTTGGATGCCTATAAGAGTGCCTTGCCTGTTGAAGGCGACTTTTTAAAGAATACCCGCACGGTGATGAATGACAACGGTAACATGTCGAGCGTAACCGTTTTATATGTGCTGGAGAAATTTTTGGACGAAGGTTTTGAAGACGGTTTTGGCCTGATGGTGGCCATGGGGCCGGGCTTTTCGAGCGAAATGGTTTTGCTGAAAATGAAGAATAACTAAATTTATTCCATGTATTTTATTCTCTTTATCCTTTTCGTCATCTTCCAGCGGCTAATGGAGCTGTATGTTGCCAAGCGCAACCAAAAATGGCTCGAATCGCAAGGCGCGATAGAATATGGCCGGGAGCATTACCCGTTTATTGTCGCTTTGCATAGCTTGTTCATCTGCTCGCTAATAGCTGAATATTGGTTCAGTAGTTTCAAGCAGATCGACTTTGTTTTCCTGATCATCTATTTCTTGCTGCTGGCTTTCAAAATATGGGTACTGTCATCATTAGGTAAATACTGGAATACGAGGATACTCCGAGTGCCCGGCGCTGCGCCGGTTATGAAAGGGCCTTATAAATTATTCAAACATCCCAATTACGTGGTAGTGGTTTGCGAAATAGCAATTATCCCGCTGGTCTTTCATTTGTATTATACTGCAATTATATTTAGTGCGCTGAATGCGGTGATGTTGTGGGTGAGGATAAAGGTGGAAAATAAGGTTTGGGCGAAGTAAAAACTTAAAAAATTTGTCATTCGAGCGCTGCTTTATTTCAAAATATACCCAACATGTCATTTCGATAGAGCGAAGCGCAGGCCGTGTGTAAGGGGCGAAAGAGAAATCTTTTACAAGCAGTATATAGCCAATTTTTTATGGCGCAAAAGATTTCTCACCCGCTGCCGCGCTCATCCCCCCTCAGCGGATTCGAAATGGCATATTTGTTATTGCAGCATGACGGTTGGAGAATAAAAAAGGGCTTACGAATTTAATTCGTAAGCCCTTTTTTATGATGTACAGACTTACGAAGTTCTTAAAACTTCGTAAGTCAATGTCTGATTGCAATTACTTCAGCGCTGATTTATAAAATGCTTCGGCATCGGTTTTAAACTTCGAATCTGTTTCGTCGCTTATGTAAACCATGTGACCGGCTTTGTAATAGTTGATGATGATGTTATTCTTCAGGTCAGAACGCAGGCCTAAGTGGTGAACCACGTATTCTGCATTGAAAACCGGGGTAGCCAGGTCATAGTAACCACAAACCATGTTCACCTTAAGATGCGGGTTTTGGGTCATGGCGTTGCGCAGGGTTTCTGATACATCGAGATACGAGTTTTCAGAATTTTTAAAGCTCCATGGCCAAACGTTGGTCAGGGCTTCGTATGGGATGTCGTTTTTGTAGTTCAGTTCCTTGCGTACGTAGGCGTTCATCACGCCAACAAACAAACCGCTCAGGTTGGCATCGCTTGGGTCATATGAAGGTGCTTCGCCTGCATCGTCGCTGTCTTCACCGCTAAAACGGCTATCATAACGGCCCACGATCTTACCGTCTTCCCGCAGCACTTCTTTAAAGAAGCGGAAATCGGTAATACGCTCATTGGCGCGGCGGATATAATCCTTCGGTATGCCGGTAAAATAGTTAAGTGAGTCGACCACCTTGTTTATCAGGTCGGGCGACGCCTGGTCGCCAAGGCTCAGGAATGTGCTGTACGTGCCATTAGCAAATACTTCCGAACGTTTGGTGAGTTCGGCAGGGGTTAATGCCTGCAGATCGGCGCTTAGCTTATGGTAGTATTGTGCGGTATTGGCAAAAGTAGGCAGGAAATAGATATACGGCATATCGTTACCGTTTTTGAAATCGATCAGCTGGAAATTCAATACCGAAGAGATCAGCGTAATGCCATTCAGGTAGATATTATAACGGTCTTCCAAATAGCCTGATAAGCCTGCGGCGCGGGTAGTGCCATAGCTTTCGCCGGCAATGAATTTAGGGCTTGCCCAGCGCTCGTTCTTGGTGATGTACAGGCGGATGAAGTCGCCAACCGAGGCGATATCCTCATTATAACCATGAAACTGGTTTACATCCACACCTTTATAAGCACGGCTGTAGCCGGTTGAAATAGGATCGATAAAAACCAGATCAGTAAAGCCGAGCCAGGTGTAAGGGTTTTCGCCATACTCATATGGTGCGGCCGGTGCATCACCTTTTGCATCGGCAAATTTCACGCGTACAGGCGAGATGGCGCCCATGTGCAGCCAAATAGATGCCGAACCGGGGCCGCCGTTAAATACAAAGGTTACTGGGCGTTTCTCTTTGGCTTCGCCGCTGTTTGTTGCGGTATAGGCGGTATAGAATATTTTGGCTATCAGTTTTTCATCCTTATCACGCATCGGCATGTAGCCTGTGGTGGCTTTGTAGGTAATGGTTTTGCCATCTACTGTGATTTGGTGATAAGTGATTACGGGCTTGTCAGGAACGGTATCTCTTTTCTCTACGGTGGAGTCGTTTAGGGTAACGGAAACCGTGCGCTTGGTTTGCGCTAAGGTAGCCGAGGCCATTACAGCCATGGCTAAGGTTGCATAAATAAATTTCATAATGAGGGTTAAATCAAAGAGGCAAAATAGGGATAATTATCGACTTGGAGAAATTGGTGAGTGGTTGATTAAGTTGATTGGGTGAGTGGTTGGGGAATCGGTGAGTAGTTGATTGGGTGAGTGGTTAGGAGCTTGGTTAAGAGATTAGCGGTATCACTACTCACTCAATCAACTATTCACCTAATCAACCAATATCATGCTACAATGGCCATGGTAGGGCTAGTGCTGATGGTCCTTTCGGAATCCTGTACGATGAGGCGGATCTTCTCGTCCAATTCGTTAATAGTGAGGTGCATCATGTCGTAATAAGAGAATTCAAGCTCTTCCAGTTTAATCAGGCTCATCATACCCATCAATGAGGCTACCGGGCGGCGTAGCTCGTGCGATTGCAGGATGGCGATACGTGTAAGCGCATCGTTTTGTGCAGCTATTTGCTTTTCCTGCTGTTTACGTTTGCTGATGTCTACCGCTTTTAGCGCAACGCCGATAATTTCGTTGCTGTTGTTGCGGATCGGTGTAAGCCTTATTTCGCGCCAGCATTCATGGGGAGTGCCGACACGCAAAAGCAGGTCATGTTTGATGGTTTTCCCCTCAAGCGCGATAGCCATGTATTTAGTAAAATGCTTTTTTAGTTTTGGGTCGAGGTAGTTCATTATACGATCGCCGACAGTGGTGTTCTGACCGTAAATATCACGAATATACTTTTCAGCGGCTTTGTTAAAGTCGATGATCTCCAGGTTGCGGTTCATGAGTACGTGCGGATCGGATACACTGTCAAACACGGCGCGCATCTTTACCTGAGAGTCTTCTATCAGCAGCTTTTGGCTTTCGGCTTCTTTGGCCTTTTGCCCGAGCACTTTCAGGCTCCAGCTGAGCTCGAGCAGGTTTACTACCTGTTTAGAAAGCACGTTTAGCGTATTTACCTGGTAATCGGCAAGCTGTTTGGTCTCGCGGCCGATAACACATAGCGTACCTATGCCGTAGCCATCCTTGGTGGTTAGCGTAGCGCCGGCATAAAAACGCAGCTGCGCAGGGCCGGTAACCAACGGACTATCTTTTACACGATCATCTTCCAGTGTATCGTTAATGACGGTTAGGCCGTCTTTTTTGATCGTATGCTGGCAGAATGAAATTTCTTTTGAAGTATGAGTGGCATCGGTACCTAAAGCAAACCTGAAAACCTGCTCTTTGTCATCAACCAACGTAATGAGCGCGATGGGCGTATTGCATATTTGCGCGGCAAGCTTAACAATATTATCCAGGTCCTGTGAAACGGAAGGGTCAAGCTCAAGTTCTCTGAATTTTTTAACTGCCTCAAGCCTGTGTTCTTCCCTGTTCATTTAATTGTGATATTGTTCTAAATATATCATTTTACCGGCTGAAAGCAAACATAATTTACTTTCGATCTTCATCTTCGGCCGGATGACATGTATTTACAAATTTTGTAATTGTTTATACACGAGTCTATTATACGCAATTCTTGTTCACTTTGTTCATTTTGGCAAAAGTAGCATTGCGCGCAATTATAAATCTATTACTGATATGTAACTGTATTGTAAATCAGTTGCTTATGCGGATTAAGGATCTATAGATTGGTTGAAGAATCAGACAATTATTCTTTACAGTTGTTTTAATTTTTTATTAAAAAAATATTGTCGTGAAAAATGCTATAATTATATCAATTATATAGGTCTTTTATGGAAAAAGAAGAACAACAATTGCCGCTGGCGCGGATGGTCACTATTAATAAGCCTTGGTTCTGGATATTCCTGGGCGCATGTTTGGTGCTTTATATTTGCTCATGGCAATACACCCAAAACCTGATAATGTCGCAATCCGATCACGGCCGGACTATTTTGCAGTTTGTTTCAAATAGCCACATCATTATATTATGTGTGCTGTTTGTTGGATTAGTGCTGAATGTTATCGCACTTAATCTTAAAGGCAAGCCTATAGAGCGCAATTTCATGATCTGCACCCACTTCTTCGAGGTAGCCGGCATTATTGCCGCCGCCCTCCTGATCTTCCTACCACGATAATTTATTCAGAATAAACATTTTGCGCCTTATCGCGCAAATTATAATTTGACGACATCACCTCGGCATAGGCCCCTGCTGTACGTATCGCGATCAGGTCACCGCGGAAGGATTCTGACAGTTCCACGTCTTTACGGAAGCAGTCGGTGCTTTCGCAGATAGGGCCGACTACGTCGTAGTTTAAGATTTGAGATTTGAGATTTGAGATTTGAGATTTTTCTTGTCCTGATTCTTGACTCTTACTTCCTGCCTCTTCGCGGCTCAAATTCTCTATCACGTGGTACGCCTGGTACAGCATCGGGCGGATGAGCTCGGTCATGCCGGCATAGAGGATGAGGAAGTTTTTCTTCTGGCCGTTCTTTACGTAGAGCACCCTCGAGATGAGCGATGCACATTGCGCAACCAGCGCACGACCCAACTCAAAATGCACTTCCTGGCCGGGTTTTACGTTGAGGAATTGTTTGAAAACTTTAAAATAGCTTTCGAAGTCGCTGAAGGTATTGGTATCCGGATTGTAATAGTCCACGCCTAATCCGCCGCCGGTGTTCAATATTTTTACCTGAAAACCATGGTCTTCGAACCAGTCCTGCATTTCATTAATGCGTGTGCAAAGGCTTTTGTACACCTCCATATCCGTTATCTGTGAGCCGATATGGAAATGGATGCCGATAAACTGGATGTTCGGACAAGCGCGCAGCGCATCCGCCACGTCATTCAGCTGCCAAATGTTAATGCCGAATTTGTTTTCGTCCAATCCTGTGGTGATGAAATGATGGGTATGCGCATCCACATTGGGATTGATGCGGATGGCTACATTAGCGGTTTTATTTTTGGCTTTCGCCAGATCATTGATGATATGCAGCTCCTGTACCGACTCCACATTGAAGCAGAAAATATCTGCATCAAGCGCCAGGTTTATTTCCTTGTCGGATTTTCCTACGCCTGCAAAAACTACTTTTTCTTTAGCGAACCCATGCTCGATAGCAGCTTTCACCTCGTTCCCGCTTACGCAATCGGCGCCGATGCCGTATGAACGGATCATGTCCAGCACCCTGGGGTTAAAGTTGGCCTTCATGGCATAATGCACATGGAAGCCGTATTGGTTTGACGCATTGGTGCAGGCCTCCAAAGTTTGGCGCAGTACACCAAGGTCATAATAATAAAAAGGGGTTTCGTGCTGTGATAATTTCTTTATATTAGTATTGTTAAACATCGTCATTAAATTATGAATTCATTATTATATGGCATCATTATTCCTGCCATTTGTGTATTGCCGTCACTTGGTTATGCTTACAAGCACTACAAGGAGAAAAAATTTACCGGCCTGGAATTTGCCCTTACCAATTTCGTAGCCGTTTTATGTGTTTTTACCATCTACCTGGCCGAGGTTACTTTAAAATAATTTATTAAACTGTGCTCCTGCTTTGCATCATACCGGCTTTACTTCCCGCGATGCTTTTCAACTACCATCGCTACTGGACCAACAAAATAAAAGTTGACGAATTTTTGCTGGTGAATGGCATAGGCGTTGTTATGGTTTTTACTATCGCCATTGTTTCGGCAATGGTTTAAAACAACCTGCTGTGCAAGCTTCTTAGTACCTCTGTCTTACTATCCGTATTTACCAATAACGACATATTGTGATCACTTCCACCGTATGAGATCATCCTTACAGGGATGTGCTTTACAGCTTCCAGCACTCTTGCCGCATAGCCATGCTTTTCCGCGCCGAAATCGCCTACCACGCATATAATGGTTTGATCTTTGTCGATATCTACCGAACCGAAGGCTGTTAATTCTTTAGTGATGTCATCGATATAAGTCAGGTCGTCTATCGTCAATGATACCGCCACTTCCGAGGTAGTGATCATATCGATAGAAGTTTTATAGCGTTCGAACACCTCGAATAGCTTGCGCAAAAAGCCATGCGCTAAAAGCATACGGGTCGATTGTACCTTTATAGCAGTGATACCGTCTTTCGCGGCGATGGATTTAATTTGATCCTTATCGCTTTCGTTAGTGATGAGCGTGCCTTGCGCCTTTGGGTCCATCGTATTGAGCAAACGCACCGGGATCTTGTATTTCTGTGCCGGGAATACGCTTTGCGGATGCAAGATCTTCGCGCCGAAATAAGCCAGCTCGGCAGCTTCGTCGAACGATAGCTGCGCGATGGGTTTGGTGCCTTTTACAATGCGCGGGTCGTTGTTGTGCATACCGTCGATGTCCGTCCAGATCTGTACTTCTTCGCTGCGGATGCCGGCTCCAATCAATGATGCAGTATAATCGCTGCCGCCGCGGCGCAGGTTATCTATCTCGCCAAAGCTGTTTCGGCAGATGTATCCCTGGGTAATGAACAGCTTATTATCCGGGTGCTTTTCCAGCAGGGGGGTTAAATGTTCGGTGATGAAATCTACCACCGGCTCATTGTCCTCATCTGTCTTCATAAAATCCAGTGCAGGCAATAGAACAGATGGTACGCCGATCTCTTTCAGGTAAACATGATACAATGTGGTGGAGAGCAATTCGCCTTGCGCCAGGATGATCTTATCTTCAATATTGGTGAAGAGATCATTTGAGAAATTGCTGATGAGCGAGAAATGATAGTCGATCACTTCTTTGCCTTGTGCAAGAAATTCAGGGTTGGCAAACAGTTCTTTGATGAAAACTTCGTACTTGTCCTTTAGGATTTTAATCAGTTGAGCGGCTTTCGGCTTATCGCCGGCCAGGTAAGCCTGGCCAATTTCCACTAAGCTGTTTGTTGTACCCGAAACCGCCGACAATACCACTACCTGGCGCTCATTCGCGTCGATAATGCCGAGCAGTTTCTTCATTCTTTCGGGACTTCCTACCGACGTTCCGCCAAATTTTAAAACTTTCATTTTTTGCTTCTGTTTACCACAAATCAGTGATATTTCTGTATCAATTTTGAGGCGCTAAAAATAGGATTTTAAACACGATATCACACATTTATGTATGATAAAATTAAAATTCGGCAGAGGCATTTAATATACGGGTGAGGTAAAGAGGATGGTTTGGAGTAAGCTTGAGGTTTTACCGTGTTAAGGCACGAGTTACGCTACGCTAAATCCGCGCCAGCGATCATGATTGAAGCGAATTTAAATTTGAAATCGAACATTCGAAATTCGATATAAATATAATATTCTTATTTACAGTTTATTATATCTACATTTGCGCTTTACAATAAATTAATATAATGCAAAATCAAGGAACAGTTAAATTTTTTAACACAACTAAAGGCTTCGGCTTTATTACACCAGACAATGGCGGCCAGGATGTATTTGTACATTCAACAGGCTTAATCGACGAGATCCGTGAGAACGATAAAGTGGAATTTGAAGTGGAAAACGGTCGTAAAGGTGTTAACGCGGTAAATGTAAAAGTTATTTAAATATAATATTATCATCAAATCGTACAGGCATCCGTTGAAAAACGGGTGCCTTTTTTGTTTTAAAAAACGCTAAAACTAACATAACAATCTCGATAGTAAGTATCTAAAGTTAATTTAGTTAGCGGTTTTGTATGTGAATACGTTTATTTGGGCGCCATTGGAATAAGTCATTTTAACAGGATATCCCTGGTCATTATAAACAATAGGTATCAACTGGGTTGATTGACTCGATTGACCATTACTCACCATATCATTCTCATCATATTCCATAAGATGATTTGAAGTGCCGCTTATGTTTAAATACCATTTAAAACGAGAGTTTTTATAGGGGCCATTTTTTGTACCATAAACATCATAGGAAGGAAAAAAAAAGCTTTGGGGAACCTGTTGAAGTGTTGCTATGTTATTACCGGTATACGTTACCGTATCATAGTATCCTTGTGCAGGATAATAAATTTTAGTCACTTTATTTTCCTGCACCGTGAAAGAGCAAAATGTTGTTGTATCACTCCCAACTGTGGAATAAGCCGGTTGACCATTGGCATAGATAATATGATAAGCCTCTGATGTATTGCCACTTGTTATAGTGAAACCAGTAAGGTCATCATCATTATCATATTGATAACTATAAAGAGATGTGGAGAATTTATCTGTTTCTGTTCTTTTTGACATTCTGTTTTTACTATCGTACTCATACGTGTCTATTGTGGTATCATTGGAAGTATAATTAGTCCATGTTGCGACCAGCAGTCCTTTTGAAGTTTTTGGATTTGATTGCAAACTTTTATTGCAACTGAATAATGAGCCTAACAACAATAGTAAAATGATTTTTTTCATAAGGTTCCGAACTCTAATCAAATGTATGAATTTCTGAAAGAAACATGTTTAATGCCTGTTAATTAGTGTAGTTTCAGGCACATATTTCTTGTGTCATATGACAAAACGCGTTAGATTCAGCGTATACCGGCCTCGTGCGTAAGGCCTGCAGGCGTATGAGCGGAAAGCCCGGCCCGCAGGGAAACGCCCTCATCTCCTTCGGGATAAAACTTGTTGTATGTATTGGAAACCCGTTTTTACAAATTTTTACAAACATTAACTTCTCCAAAGCGTTAGTCTTACAAATTAACAAAGGAGAACATTATCATGAAAGACCAGACAAAGATCATAGCCGCATTATTGTTAGGCGCTGCGGCCGGCGCTGCTGCTGCATTACTTTTGGCTCCGGATAGCGGCGAAGGGCTGCGTAACACCATTGCCGAGCATGTGAACGATATACTCGACACGACAAAAGAGAAAGCCAACTCTAAAATAAACGACATAAAGGATTATAGCAACCGCGTGGTAAACAACGTGAAAGACCGCTATAACGATGCTTTCGGCGAGGCCAACGAATACAGCGACGAACTGCTGGATTCGATAAAAACCAAAGGCGACCGTGTTAAGGAACGCGCCAATGACGCTGTTGACAACGCTAAAACCCGCGTTAAATCAACTGCTGACGATTGGAATAACAGCATCCAGAACGCTTAATGTTACTTGTTGGTGAAAACACTAACAAGGGCATTTAACGCTTAACTATTGTTTGTGAGGACACAAACAATATATATAACACAAAAAACCCGGCTATAAGCCGGGTTTTTTGTGTTATATATATTGCTATTTCTTGTGCCAGGTATTGTTTGAGGGATCGGCATCCATAAATATGCCGCCGTCGAGCGTTACAGCGCTAATGGCCTTTGTGGTTTTGATGTGTACGGTGATGAGGCTGCTGCTTTTCCAAACCAATGGGGTTTGATGCACGGCTTCGGTAGTGCCATCTGTATAGGTTATTACGGCATCAAACGGTACGGCATAGCCGCCTATGTTTTTGATGATTAGGTTATAGCCCGTTTCGGCTTTTGTTACGTTTTGCAGGGCAAGGTCGATATAGTCATACGTAAAGAACCAGTTATTAAAGAACCAGTTGAGGTTTTGGCCGGAACCGGTGTTCATACAATTGAAGTAATCCCATGGGATAGGGTGTTTGCCATGCCAGGTGTCCATATAAAAATGCAGTGCTTTTCTGAAAGTTTCATCGCCAAGCAGGTCTTTCAACGCCAGGTAGCTGAGCGAGGCCTTGCCGTAGGCGTTGTGTGCATAACCGCCAACCAGTTCGCTGGTAGGGGTAATGATGGGCAAATCCTCGCTGCTTGACGGGTCGGTGATGTATGGCGCTATGCGGCTTTTTCGGTATTTTTCGAGCGCTGGTTTTTTGCCGATCTCGGTTTGGTTGATGAACAGTTCAAAGGTGGTTGCCCAGCCTTCATCCATATAGCCGTAGCGGGTTTCGTTGATACCCATGTAGAACGGGAAATAGGTGTGGGCCACCTCGTGATCCTGCAACAGTTGTGCCGAGGAAAGATCTTTAATGTGGTCGTCGTTCACCATCATTGGGAACTCCATGCTGGCGTAGCCCTGGAAGGCAGTCATCTTTGGGAACGGATAGGGCACGCCCGGCCAGTTATGCGAATAAAAATCAAACTCGTGCAAGCCGAACTTTACTGCCTGGTGGAAATCCTTCGCGGTATCATTATAGGCAGATTGCATGGCTGCGCGGCGACCGGTTGTGTTATCTACTACTGCACTGGCTCCGTCCCAGTTGAAATGGTCGCTCAGGCCTACGGCTACGTCGGTGATGTTGTTGGCTGTCCATAGCCAGGTGTTCAGTTTATTTTGGGTGGTTACGTTGTGCGCTGCGTTATCTGCAGGGGTTACGATGCGGATAACGGAATCGGATGTGAATGAGCGTTGTAATTTGTTCGCAAACGCAGGCTGTAAAACCTGTGCTGCATTTTGCAGGGTTCCGGTTGCCCAAACGATGTAGTTTTTGGGTACGGTTACGCTAAGGTTGTAATTGTTAAAATCGTTGTAAAATTCCTGTCGGTCGTTAAATTCCAGTTTATCCCAGCCGTTGTAATCATCGTAAACAGCAACCCGGGGATAGAAATAGCCGATATAAAAGGTGGTGGAATCGATAATCCCCTCACGGCCCTCGCCGGTAGCCAGTTGATAATGAAATGCCACGTTAAGCTTAACCGAATCGTGCGGCATTAACGGTGCAGGCAACTGAACCGCCTGGTTAGTGCCGAGGTTGGCGGCGTTATCCCATTTTTGCGATTGCCCGTTAACGGTTAGTGTATCCACCTGCATGCCGGGCGTAATGTAATCCGCAGTGGTGTTGCGGAAACGCGTAACGCTGGAGCGATGGATGTTCATGATCAGCTTCATGTTGAGCTGTTTCAACGTATCAGGACTGTTGTTTACGTAGGTGATCTGCTCAGAGCCGTGGACTGTGCGGTCGGGCGGTAAAACGGTGATGTGGATATTGTAGGTGGCGCGGTTCTGCCAGTAATTGTGACCGGGAGAGCCGTTATGCGAACGTGTGCCTTTTACGTAGGCGCTATGAACATCGCGTGGGATGTAAAGATCCTGTGCTTTGAGCTGTGTGATAGTAAAACAGGCGAGTATTGCAGCAACAAGTGTTTTGTTTCTCATTGTGTATGTATAAAGTCAGTTAAATGCTCAAAGATAGCGTTAAATGCTATGGATTAAGCCAGTGTGAAGGTTTGGTGAAAAATAAACGCGTAACAAGTATATTACAACTTTGAAAATTTTTTGTAACAGAAGAAATATTTTTCTTACTTTGCTGAAGTTATTTTAATAGGGGTATTAAATAACTATTATAGGCTATCCGCAAAATGTGGGTAGCCTTACTTTTTTTAGTTGAATGCATAAAGCTGAAAGCAAAAGGCTGAATGCATAACACGCTCAGGCTACCCTTCTCCTTTTACCTTTCACCTATTAGCCTTCACTTGTAAAATATTCCTTCGAGATAAGCTGGAAAAGATGATCGTTATCGATGGATTCGTCGAAGCATTCGGTAAGCAATTGCTGCGCCTGTTCATTTTTTAGCATTCCTGCTATCATTTTTAATGTTCTGCAACTGGTAATATTGATGTGTTCCAGTAATTGAAGGTAGGCCATGATATCGGCATCGATAAAGAAAGACATATCCTGGTCGTCTTCCAGGCAAAAACCGTCTTTTATGATGGATTTTATAGGGTTGCAGTTTTTGTCAGACGGCACTTCGTTCATCAGGTCATAAACAAGTTGTAAACGTTTGATCTGCCTTTGCACGTCTTCCCAAAATTCTTCCATTGCCATTTGCAATGCCGGGAAAGATGCCCTGGCGATAAGGTGTGAGAGATGCCCGTTAAGATAGCATTTGCTAAAGTACAGCCTGTTTAAGTTATGAACAAAAACTTGCTTCAGCGCAACCGAATCGTATGGTTTAGGGGTATCTGCTGGCATATTACGGATCTATTAATGTAGGGTCGTTTTTTAGTCGTAATTTTTACGATAGTTAAAAATCTCCGATAAAATTAAAATATATTTTATTAGAAATCACCATAACCAAATAATATTAGTACGCTAAATAGTACCGGCCTTTTTTTCGCAAATAATATCATCCAGACAAGTAAGCACGGTGTTACTGGCGTCTGCATCAAATTTCCGTGCAAAAAGCTTTCCTGAGCTTAAGAGTTTTCCGGCATCTGCTGTTGTGAGCACGGCCGGTTTGTCTTCACTATCCATTTCGATGTATCTTAAACCATCATTAACGATTGATTTTTTTAAACCGGAATTCATTAAAATGGTTTGAAAGAACAGCTCATCAACGCCCCGGGTATATTTAAAAAAGCTTTTCAACCGTGGCTTATTCAACAGGAAATTAATGGCGTACTGCGCACAAAGCGGCGTGATGGTGAACCACTGCGAGCGGCCATATGGCGCAAGGTGGTAAGGCATTTCCCGCTTAGGTAATATTGAATTGGCGAGGTGTTCGAGATTTGACTGCCATGGCAGGGCGGTATTACATAGACTAAACTTATTTAATCGCTGCATGCCTTCCGGCCATTGGTACGGAATATGAGAAATATGCATGAAAGTTTTATCTGCATTATTGAACAGGAACCGGTGAATCTCGCTTACGGGTTTGAGCGGATAATCCTGGCTGCTGAGGAGGTTGATATGGCTGTAATTTCTGCCGTTTTTCAAGATCTCGCGAAACCCATTGATAACGGCCTGTACAAAACTATAACAGCCCGGTGTAATGTTTACCCGATTGATTATAAAAGACGCATAGCCGTTATCCTCAATATATTTAAAGCCGATAATATTGGTTTTCCTGTCCAGCTGAATAAAAATATCGGCATCAGGATGCTTCAGGCGTTTTACCAGCCGTTCAAGCATCTGCGGGTTTTGATGCGCAATGATCAGGTGTGCAAGCCTCATGATTCAAAAAAAGTAATGCGAATAATTAGCAGCCGTTGTATTTACAATGGGATATAACGATGGCACCCTGATTAAGCAGAGTCTCTGCTATGTTATTGTGAGCGCCGGCAAGAATTTTTACAAATGAGTATGTCATAATAATAGGGGTATGATCAAAAGTAAAGAATACTTTCTTGTGCCCGAACGCCCCGGAGTAATTCTAATTGTATTATAATCTCCGCATTATTTATTTAAGTGTTATAAGTTTTTTATGAATGATAAGGTAATAATATAACTGGCTGATATTTTAATAAATAGGCCCATAAGTTGTGATTTGGGAAAACTTTGCGGCAATGGAGATGTTGCTATTTTGTAAAAAAAGAAGAAATTAATTAAACCATTAGTAAAAATTTAAGTCGAAAGACAGTTAACCAATATATCTACCAATCAAATAGTCAATCATCTATGAAAAAAACAGATCTAAAAAGTTTTGGCGGCAAGGTTGCCAAATTTGTAATTGCGGGAGGGATAGTGGCCCTGGTGGGCGTATCAGCTTGTACAAAAAATAACGATAATAATAGTAATAATACTAAGGCTACCGTAACGGAAGCAGATGCTGCCGAGCTCACTACCGATGCGGTTACCCCGGCAACCGGCGGTTTCGATGCGCAGGTGAATATTTCGGTAAGTATTTACGTTTCCAGCTCGACCAAATTGTCATGCGGCGCTAAAAAGGATACCACCATCAGCTTTTCAAGCCCTGCCAATTTTATTCCTAATTATGCTTACACCTTAAACTGGAATTATGAACTGGATTGCAATTCGGGCGTACCCAGCCAGTTTGCATTTGGGTTTACCGGCAGCACTAACTATAATGGTGTGCTGATGACGGCGGCCGACAACAGTTCAGGCTCATTTACCATTGCCGATCCGGGTGTTACCTCAAACACTTATACCTTTAACAGCAGTTACGAGCGTTCGGGCAAGCAAACCTCGAAGGTGGGTTTCCAGAAATCATTTACCAGCGACCTTAAATTAAGCTCATCAGCTATCCTGATCAGCAAAGCTACGCACGAGATCGTTTCGGGGACTGCCAATGTTACCATAACAGGTACCTCAAGTAATGGCAATAGCTTTAGCTTCAGCGGTAAGATTACCTTCCTGGGCAATAAGAAAGCAACATTGGTGCTGAACAGCGGTACTTCGTATAATATTACCTGGAGTTAAATAGGGTGGGATTAACCACAGAGGACACAGAGATTTACACAGAGGGCACGGAGATATTTTCTCTGTGCCCTCCGTAGTTAAAATAGTTTGATACACCTTTTTCTATTCTAATTCTACAGGAGTATGTTTCCTGAAAACCATATCCAATGTCTGCTGGGTAGTATCAGGATAATCGACTGAGATCACTTTGCCGTTTTGTATCCAGTCTAAAATAATTTCGTCGTGCTTTGGTTTCAGGCTTTTAATTACCGGTACACCCATTTGCTTTAAGGCTGCTGCGTTAAGCTGCTGCTCGTACTGGGTTTTCATGGGGATCACCATCAGCTTTTTGCCCATGAATAGCGCTTCAGCAGGCGTTTCGAAACCAGCGCCGCATAATACCGCCGCGCTTTGCGCCATGCTTTTAATAAAGCTTTCGTTATTGATGGGCTGTATAGTTACGTTTTTATGGGTGAAGGTTTTTTTGTTGTGCTTGGAGAACACGTCCCATTTTACATCCTTGAATTCGGTAAGGCGATTTACCAGCCGCTTGTCATCATATGCAGGAAGATAGACGGTATAATGCCCTTTGTTGGCTATCGCCTGGTTGCGCACCTGCTGCCTGATAACCGGGGTAGATATATTTTTATCGAACCGGGCGAAGTGGAAGCCATAGGCATCCGTTACCGGGGCATAATGTTTCAATATCAGTTTGCCCAGCATGTCCGTATCATCCGGTTTAGGCGCTTTATCAGCCAATACTGCTGCCTGGTGACTTAAGCCGATGCAGGGCTTGTTCTTCATATAACAGGCCCATGCCGATACCGGCTCGAAATCGTTGATCACCAAATCGTAGTTCTCTACCGGCAGGTCCTGCACTTCTTTAATAAATTTGCGGAACCTTGATTTTACAAAGGTCTCCCAAATGTCAACACCCCCCTTTTTGCCGAACACAAAGCCAAAGCCATGCAAAACGTATTTTACCTGGAAGGGCAGCGACAGGTCGCCCTGGGTGCCGCTTACCAATACGTCAACCTCGCCCATCTTCTTTAAAAGCGGGACGATATCCATCGAGCGGCTCAAATGCCCGTTGCCGGTGCCTTGTATAGCGTATAATATTTTCATGCAAAAACTGGCTGTAAACAAATAAAGAGAGCTTGGCTCTCCTTATTAACTTTAACTGATCTTATTATTGACGCGAATAAAGAACGGTTGTTTGATAGGTCGCCTTAAATAATAGTGCAAAGGTGCACCCATTATGTTAACAATGTGTTAAGCATTGAGTTTAAATATACAATTTGTTGATAAATACTTTAATTGTTAATAACCACAAACACAGGCATTTCCGTAACTTTTAGGTTTAGGATGTGGTTGGGAGCGCTCACCACTTTTGTTATCATATCATTACTTCCGGGATTGAAGTCGCATATCGTGGCTGCCGACGCTGTGCCGAGGTTTAGTTTTGCCATGGCTGTTGCGCCCTTCTGGTCGGGGATCATCAATGCGTAAACGGTCTTGGCGCCTTTGCGGTAAACGTCCACAATAGGGTAGTGGTTGATGGTGCCGCGATAAGTCAGGTCGCCCAGCAGTTGCTTGGCCTGGTAAAAGTAATCTGAAACCGGTCGACGGTTATTCGTTTTGTTTTTATTATCCGCCAGTCCGCAGGATGCATATTGCGTGGGGTTAGCGGCGTTATCGTCATACAACTCATAGTAGAACACCCGCTGTATGCCATGTCTTGCAAACATAAACGACGAGCGGATAATCCAGTCCGCCTGTGTGATCAGCGGCGATTTGTTGCCGATAGGTATGGCACGCTGCGGACTTCCCTGGTTAAGATCGTAACCCGATTCGGTGATCCAAACCGGCAGATGATAGCGCCTGCCCAGCATCACAAAGCGGTCGACAAGCTCAGCGCCTTGTGTTAGCTCGGGTGCAACGCCAACGGTAGCCGGGTTTTTAGCGCTGGGTTCGCTGTCGCTGGCGTAGTAGTGGTAGTTGATCACATCAAAACAAATATCTACCGAACCATCCCTGCGCAAGCCGCGATGCGCACGGCACCAGTCGATCATGGCGCGCACGAACTCCGGGTTGGCGGTAGCAATGCCGCCCATTACCACTTTCATGTTTGGGTCGGCGGTTTTTACGCCGGCATTTTTGCCGAGGCGGCCCTTGTCGCCATCGTAAAAGGCGGATAGGTTGGCCGCGTATTCTTCGGCGGTTTGGCGGGCTTTGTCGCCCTTCCACCATTTATCGCGTTCGTTGTCGCACTCTATGTAACTGATCACGCCCATGCCTATCTTCACCTGGTTTGGCGGATCGCCGGTCCAGCGAGGTTTACTGTCCACCGTTACCAACGCGGCATCCACATGCTTGTTGCTGCCGTATCGCGCCGCAAACTGGAAACCGGCTTTCGCCTGCTCGGTGTACGATGCCGGGTCGCTTTTATTGGCGCCGTAGGGCATGGGCACGTTCTCGCCGTCGCGCATATCGGCGGGGTAGGTGGCCAGCAGCCAGTCGGGGCATTGCTTAATGTCGGCCAGCACCTCAATGCCGTCGCGTTTGCAGCGTTCATAAATGGCATCCAGGTTCCAGCCGCCGCTGAAACAGGGGTTAAAGGTAAAGCTGCCCTTTTTCGGCTCGATCTTCACCCAATCCAAATAATGTCGCACACCGCCGAATGCGTCAATGATGCGCATCTTCGGCTCAAAAATGTGGAAGGGATCGTTCGGGTCTTTCGGGTCCGACAGGAAATCCCATTCAAACGCATTTACGCCAAGCTCGTTTTTGAACGGAATTTGTTCAGGGGCACGGCGCTGGGCGTGGAGGGATATGGTGAAAAGCAGTACGGGTATGATGAGGAATTTTTTCATAGATGGCAAGGCTAAGGTACGAAAATTTGAAGTGTGGGCGTTGCCGCTGATAGAAGCGGCCCGGGCTTTCCAGGGCTGCGCTGCGCTCCGGCCCTGCGGGCTAAACCCTTCCAATCCCTAACGCGGAACGCGACCCGG
>JABDAU010000034.1:0-931 GCA_013289045.1 Bacteroidota bacterium
GAGTAAGCATAAGAGTAAAAGGCCTGTCTACCGGAACCGTGACATCAGTTAACGGAAAATTCACATTAAGGATACCGCCTTCCTGTAAAATTATTATTGCATTTGTTGGTTACGAAACACAGGAAATGGCCGTATCATCGGGCAGGAATTACAATATTGCATTAAAACCTTCATCACAGCAATTAGGAGAAGTTGTGGTTATTGGATATGGTACCGTGAAGAGAAGTGACATTACGGGGTCTGTCTCTACCGTATATAACAATTCGCTTGAAGGTAGGGTATCAGGATTACAAGTGATGTTGGATAGCGCCTTGCCGGGTAGCGCCACGCGTATTATGATAAGAGGTACTAGCAGCATATCCGCAGGAAGTGAGCCCTTGATCGTTATAGATGGGATGATCGTATCACAGGACGAATTTAAAAAATTGGCGCCATCCGATGTCGATAACCTTTCCATACTAAAATCTGCCGCAGCTACCGCAATATACGGCGCCAGGGCGGCAAACGGCGTGATCATTATCGTCACTAAAAAGAAAAGCCAGGCTGATAAAGCTGCCAACGCGCAATCAGCGGTAAGCGGTATCCGAAAAAACTTTTCTGATTATGCCTATTGGCAGCCCAAACTAACAACCGATGCGGACGGCCGGGTAAGATTTACAACCACGGTGCCGGACGATATAACCAGCTGGCGCACATTTGTTATTGGGATAGCAGGCACCAAAGCTACCGGGTATAGCGAAGGGCTCATCAAGTCATTCAAACCGCTTAGTGCCGCGTTTATTTCGCCGGCATTTGCGGTGGAAGGCGATCAGTTATCCGCCATCGGTAAGGTGATGAACTACAACGCCGTGCCTGAAAAACTTATTCGCAGTTTTGATTACAACGGGGAAACGGTAAAGCAGGATTCGTTTACTGTAGCCAATTCCAAAAT
>JABDAU010000034.1:941-38631 GCA_013289045.1 Bacteroidota bacterium
TTCCAAAATAGATACGCTCCACTTTACCGCGACCAATACCGACAGCCTCACGTTTAAATATTTCATCAAAAAAGCTGATGGTTATTTTGATGGCGAGGAACGGAAAATACCGGTTATAAAGCAAGGCGTTGAGGAAACCAAAGGCGTATTCGCCGTTTTAAAAGGTGATACCACTATGCAGATGCATTTTGACAGCGCGTTGGGCAAAGTAACCCTTCATGCCGAAGCATCGATGCTGCCCGTATTGATGGAGGAAACCGACAAATTGCGCAATTACAAATATCTGTGTAATGAACAGCTGGCATCAAAACTGATAGGGCTTTTAACCGAAGAACGCATAAAAACCTACCTGGGCGAGCCATTCACGCATGAGAAGAATATTACGGATGTGATCAGGCTGATCAACGAAAATGGAGGGCAGCAAGGGTTATGGGGATGGTGGAAAAGCACCGATAATGAATTATGGATCAGTCTGCATGTGGTTGAAGCTTTGCTGGCAGCGCAGCACGCAGGGCATACCATCACGCTAAACGAGCAAAAGGTAACCGACTACCTGGTTTACCAGTTGGAAAGTTATAAAGGACAGGATAAGATCGCCTGCCTGCAATTGTTGTATACTTTAAAAGCAAAAGTTGACTACAAAAAATACATTGAAGAAATAGGGAAAGAATATGACGCGGAAAAATATCCATCGGTTTATAATCACTTCCGTATTTTGATCCTAAAACAAGAAGCCGGAATGACCGTAGGCACTGATGAATTGCTTAAAACGACGCACAAAACGCTGTTCGGTAATGTGTATTGGGGTGAGGACGGTTATCGTTTCTTTGACAACTCGGTACAACTTACCATTATGGCTTACAGGATCTTTAAGAATGAGGATAAGCATCCTGAAATACTGGAAAAAATACGTGGTTACCTATTAGAGCAACGCCACAACGGCGGCTGGCGCAATACCTATGAATCATCGTTAATACTGGAAACTATATTACCGGATGTGCTGGTTGGCGATAAACAAATGAAAGCCCCGCAATTGAAATTGAATGGCGCGATGACTGCTACAGTTGATAAATTCCCTTACACTACCACTTTCAATAGCCCCGATCTAACTGTTTCTAAAACGGGCACCTTGCCGGTTTACATTACCGGTTACCAGCAATTCTGGAATAGCAAACCTGAAAAAGTGAGCAAGGATTTTACTGTTGATACCTGGTTTGAGCGAAATGGCGAGAAGGTGATTAAGCTAAAAGGCGGTCAGCGGGTACAGCTTAAAGCCAAAGTTACCGCGCGTGGCGATGGTGATTTTGTGATGGTGGAGATCCCTATCCCGGCAGGCTGCAGCTATGAAAGTAAAGCGCAATCATGGGAAAATAACGAGGTGCACAGGGAATATTTCAAGGAGAAAGTAAGCATCTTTTGCCGCAAGCTTAAAGAAGGCACTTATACTTTTACAGTTGACCTGATGCCACGCTTCAGCGGTGAATACATCCTCAACCCGGCAAAAGCCGAGCTGATGTATTTCCCGGTATTTTACGGTCGCGAAGGAATGGGGAAGGTTGTGATTGGGGATTAGAGACTGGAGATTAGAGATTAGGGAAAAACGTAGAATTACTATCCTATTCTCTAATCTCCAGTCTCTAATCTGTAATTCAAAACTTCAAGTGCCTTACCGTCAATCCATTATTAATAAGCTGCTTCAATGATTCGATACCGATATGCAAATGCGTCTCGACGTATTGCTCGGTAACTTTCGAGTCACTTTCAGAAGTTTTTACACCTTCCGGCACCATCGGCTGGTCGGATACCAACAACAATGCCCCTGTAGGTATCTTATTGGCGAAGCCGGTAACAAATATGGTGGCTGTTTCCATGTCGACTGCGGTTGCACGTAATCTCTTCAACAGGCGTTTAAACACCTTGTCGTGCTCCCAAACGCGGCGGTTGGTGGTGTAGCAGGTGCCGGTCCAGTAATCACGCTGAAAGTCGCGTATGGTGGTTGAGATGGCTTTCTGTAAAGCGAAGGCCGGTAGCGCAGGCACTTCGGCAGGCATATAATCGTTTGATGTACCTTCTCCCCTGATGCCGGCAATCGGTAATATCAGCTCGCCTACGTTTATTTTTTTCTTCAAACTGCCGCATTTACCCAAAAATATCACCGCTTTGGGGCTTATGGCGGTAAGCAGATCCATTACGGTAGCAGCAACCGAACTGCCCATACCGAAATTGATGATGGTGATGCCATCGGCGGTAACGCTTTGCATCGGCTTGTCCAAACCCATAACAGGCGCGTTGTCGTGCCACTCAGAGAAGAGTTGTATGTATTTGGAGAAGTTGGTAAGGATGATGTATTTGCCAAAATCATCCAACGGGCGACCTGTGTAACGCGGCAGCCAGTTAGCCACTATGGCTTCTTTGGTTTTCAAACCGGCCTTTATCGGCGTTTGTACTTCCTGTACTTTCTTTGCTTCTTCCAGTATCTTCTCGTCTTTCTTTATGCCTATTTCTTCGTTCATAGTCGTGATGTTTTAATGTTTAGTAATCTTTTATCAACCAGTTATAAAATGCCGGGAAATCCTTGTTCCATTGTTTTTCGTTATGGCGTTCGCCCTGCATTATTACGGTTGTTATGTTGTTTTCATTAAGTCCTTTAGCCTGGATGATGCCGGCCATTTTTTGCATGTCGGTAACCATGCTATCGCTTTCACTATCCCCGCAAACAAAATAAAAGCGCGTTCCAGCCGGGAGCGATTGTTGTTTTGCCAGTTCATATATCTGTACAGCGATCCAAAATGCAGGGGAAAATATGCCGCCATTACCAAATACTTTCGGGTACTTCAGTACCGCGTACATCGAGATCAATCCTCCCATCGAACTTCCTGCGATGGTTGTGTGTTGCGCATCCTGTTTGGTGCGGTAATGCGCATCGATATAAGGTTTAAGGTTCTTCACCAAAAAATCTACATAATCCGCGCCTCTGCCTTTTCCATATTTGGAGTCGTATGGATCATATTCGGTGATTCGATAATCGCCGCCATGGTCTATTCCTACAATAATGCTTTCGCTGGCATCAGGCATTTTGTCCATGATTTCGTCTATCCCCCACTCGCCGTAGCCTGAAGTAAATTCGTCAAACAGGTTTTGCCCGTCATGCATATAAATAACCGGATATTTCTTGCCCGATTTTTCATAATCCGGTGGCAGGTAGATCCAAACACGGCGCTGCCTGCCTAATTGCGGCATATCAAAATTCTCGCTGATGATGTGCACATTGGCGCTTGCCGTATGCTTTTTCGGCTGTTGTGGAAAATCATCCTTCCAACCTGCAATGTCTATCATGATCGTTGTGTCGTGTGTGATGCTGATGTTGCGGTTGTCGATATCGCCGCCATTGGGGCCGCATTCTACTGTTTCCCAGGCGCCTTTGGTGGATTTGAAGCTGTATTTTCCCACGGGAATATCGATGATCGCCTGGTAATTGCCGGAACCATCCGATTGGAGTTGCCATTTCGGGCTGGCAGGGTTCCAGTTGTTAAAATCGCCTGCCAGGAAAATGTTTTTAGCGGCAGTTTTAAACGCAGCAACTTTCCCGGTTTTAAAGATAACCTGCGCCTGCCCAAACAACAGGGTGCTGCAAAACAGAAGGAATAAAAATGCGGTCAGTCTTCTCATTATAGGTCTTTACAAAAAAGGCCCCGATAACGGGGCCTTAAATATCGTGATAGTTATCTATCTTTTATATCCACGTAATCGCGGTTGGTTGCCCCGTTGTATACCTGGCGTGGGCGGCCGATAGGCTCCTTATGCTCCTTCATCTCCTTCCACTGTGCTATCCAGCCCGGTAAACGGCCAAGCGCAAATAGTACAGTGAACATATCAGTCGGGAAGCCTAATGCACGGTAGATAATACCTGAGTAAAAATCCACGTTCGGGTAAAGCTTACGCTCAATAAAGTATGGATCTTTCAATGCTACCTCTTCCAGTTTTTTGGCAATCTCCAGCACTTCATCGTTTACACCTAATTTCTCCAGTATATCGTCGCATGCTTTTTTAATGATCCTGGCACGTGGGTCGAAGTTCTTATAAACGCGGTGACCAAAACCCATCAAACGGAACGGATCGTTCTTATCCTTCGCTTTAGCTATCCATTTGTCGGTATCGCCGCCGTCTTCCTGTATCTGTTGCAGCATCTCTATTACTTCCTGGTTAGCACCGCCATGCAGCGGGCCCCAAAGCGCCGAAATACCTGCCGAAACAGAGGCATAAATATTTGAGTTTGACGAACCCACGATGCGCACTGTCGATGTAGAGCAGTTCTGCTCGTGGTCAGCATGCAGTATCAAAAGCTTGTTCATCGCACTAACGATAACAGGGTCAATCTCCACAGCTTCGGTGCGCTGACCGAAAGTCATGTTAAGAAAATTGGTTACGTAATCGTATTTGTTCTGCGGATAGATGTACGGATGCCCTAATGATTTCTTATATATCCACGAAACGATGGTAGCCATTTTGGCAAGCATTTTAATAATGCTTGTGTTCAATTCGGCCGGGGTTTGATTCTGTTTTAACGATTCAGGATAGAAAGCTGACAATGAGCATACCAGCGATGACAGCTGGCCCATCGGGTGCGATCTTGATGGGAAACCATCAAAAAACTTCTTCATATCCTCATGAACCAGCGTATGATGGCTCAACTCATAGTTGAAGTTTTTCAGCTGTTCAGCAGTTGGCAGGTCGCCGTAAATGAGCAGGTAAGCAACCTCGATAAAGCTCGACTTTTCGGCCAATTGCTCTATCGGGTAACCGCGGTATTTTAAAATACCTTCTTCACCATCTAAAAAAGTAATGGCGCTTTGTGTAGCGCCGGTATTTTTGTAACCGATATCGAGGGTGATATAACCGGTCTGATCTCTTAATTTGGATATATCAATGGCCTTCTCCTTTTCAGTGCCTTCAATAATTGGAAGTTCGTAGGTTTGATCGCCAATTTTTAATTGAGCTGTTTCTGACATAGAATATTTGTTTGGCGCAAATGTAGTAAATCTGCCTTATTATTCGTCCGCTAAAACCATCACTAATTGTAAAAATTTAGCGCGACTTAACATTGCTTACATTCATATTACCGTTTTGTTAAGCCGGTAATAAGTTATTGCTAACGCCTGTATTATCAATTTGTACGGATTGCCTCAACAGGGTTCATGCGCGATGCAGAATAAGCCGGGATAATGCCCGAAATGACACCAATAGCAATTGACCATGACAGACCTCTGATGATATTGGTGGCATTCAGTATAACTTCAATATTAAATGCCGCTTTAAAGGCGATTGTTATTAAATATACAGATACCAAGCCAATAATACCTCCCAAAAGGCAAAGTGTTACCGATTCGATCAGGAACTGCAATAAGATAAAGTAATTTTTAGCACCTAATGATTTTTGTATACCGATGATATTTGTGCGTTCGCGTACCGAAACAAACATGATGTTAGCGATGCCAAACCCGCCTACAAGTATCGAAAACAAACCAATAATGGTGCCTGCCACATCTAAAAAGTCGAACAATTGCTTCAACGCGTTTGAAATAATATCACTGCTGTTTAGTTCAAAATTATCTTCTTCATTAGGCCGCAATCTTCTGATTGCCCGCATTGTTTGCTCCAGTTCATCATGCAGTTGTTTGTAACTCACATCTTTTTTCCCTCGCACTACTATCTGCGGTTGATAGTTATCATTTTGAACATCGATAATGTTTTTGGTAAAATTGATAGGCAATAGCACATTCTTATCATCACTGTTGCCCAGCATATCATTCCCCTCTTTGCTAAACACCCCCACAATAGTTACATACCGACCCATTACTTTTATTCGCTTGCCCACTGCTGTTCCATCAGGGAAGAGGTTTGTTGCAATATCATTGCCGATAACAGCCACAGGTGCGCCGGTACTCGATTCTATGTCTGTAAAATAACGGCCTTGTGACAGGTCAAAGTTCCATACTTTGTAATGATCCTGGCTAACCGCGTTTATCTGGCCGCCGCTAACTGTACGGCTTTGGTACTTAATGGTGCGGCTGTCAAACGCAATTTCGTAAGAGATGCCATCGGCGCTAACCAATCTTTGCTGTAATTGATCCAGGTCCCGGAATTTAGGAACAGGGCGCTGCATATATTTCCACCAGGGGAAATTGCTGTCACCAATCCATGGCCATTTACCTATATATATGCTGTTATTGCCCAGTTTATCCACGCTTTGTTGCAGGTTATTATGTAGCGTGTCTACGGCAGACCTTACAGCTATTATGGTAAAAATACCAATGGTAACACCAAGCAATGAAAGCAGCGTGCGCAACTTGTTTTGCCTTAATGCATCAAAAGCGAACAAAATGCTTTCCCTGAAAAGTTTGAAATATATCATATATTAGGATTACACCGATTTTGTATCTGATTCCACCGATCCGCCTGTGATTAGGCCGATTTGACGACGCCATTTGATTGTTAGACGATATTACCTCTACTAAGTTACAGATGAATTAAACTAAAAAACAAACAAATACACGTAGCCATTTGTAAATACCCGATATAACCGGGCAAATAATTTATTGTAATTATTGGTATAATATCGGTGTAATCAGATACAAAATCTGTGTAATCGTTATATCAAAATCGGTGTAATCATAATATCAAAAAATTATCGTACATTTGCGCCCTAAATTTCAAGAAAGATAAGCATGAAATTATCTCAATTTAAGTTCAATTTACCTGACTCCTTAATCGCAAGTACCCCATCCCAGGCCCGTGACGAGTCGCGTTTAATGGTTTTGCACAAAGATTCAGGCAAAATTGAACACAAGATATTTAAAGATATCCTTGATTATTACGACGATGGCGATGTAATGATCATTAATAATACCAAGGTTTTTCCGGCCCGTTTATATGGCAATAAGGAAAAAACCGGAGCCACAATCGAAGTTTTCCTGCTGCGAGAGCTGAATAAAGAGCTGCGCCTGTGGGACGTTTTGGTTGATCCTGCACGTAAGATACGCGTAGGCAACAAGTTATATTTCGGTGATGACGACCTGCTGATAGCCGAAGTTGTAGACAATACCACTTCCCGTGGCCGTACTATCCGTTTCCTGTTTGACGGTACAGATGAAGAATTCCGCCGTAATGTGGAAATTTTGGGCGAAACACCGCTTCCGAAATATATCAAGCGTAAAGCTACACCCGAGGATAAAGAACGCTACCAAACCATCTTTGCCAAACATGAAGGCGCCGTTGCAGCACCAACTGCCGGTTTGCACTTTAGCCGTGAGCTAATGAAACGTTTGGAATTAAAAGGCGTTGAATTTGCCGAAGTAACCCTGCACGTAGGTTTAGGCACCTTCCGACCTGTTGAGGTTGAAGACCTGACCAAACACAAAATGGATTCTGAGCAGTTCATCATAGAGCAAAGGCAGGCTGATATTGTAAACCGGGGCATCGAGCGTAAAAAACGCATCTGCGCTGTGGGCACCACTTCAATGCGCACTATCGAGTCGTCCGTATCGGCAAACAAAACTTTGAAATCGGCTAACGACTGGACCAGTAAGTTCATTTTCCCGCCGTATGACTTTAGCATTGCCAATTCGATGATAACTAACTTCCACACACCGGAATCGACATTACTGATGATGATCTGTGCCTTTGGCGGTTATGAGCATGTTATGCATGCTTACGAAGTGGCAGTGAAAGAAAAATATCGTTTTTATAGCTATGGCGATGCCATGTTGATCATTTAACGAAAAAATTAAATTATATCAGAACATTAAATGAGATTTGAGCGTATCAAATCTCATTTTTGTTTAAAGTCCATGGGCACAACCTCTTCAATGCACAATTTCGCCATTATAGTGGCCGGCGGTACGGGCGCCAGGATGTTATCATCCATTCCCAAGCAATTCCTTTTACTGAACGGAAAGCCTGTGTTGATGCATACGGTTGAGGCCTTTTATAATAGTAATTCGAACCCAAAGATCATCCTTGTGCTACACGCCGGCTTTCATCAATATTGGGAGCAATTGTGTACGGAATACAATTTTCGGATACCGGTTACATTGATAAAAGGAGGCGAGACCCGTTTTCACTCTGTAAAAAACGGACTTGACCTGATAGATGACGAATTAAATGCCGTAATAGCTATCCATGATGCGGTGAGGCCATTGATCACCCCGGAAGTTATAGATGAATCATTCCGCTATGCATTTGAACATGGAAATGCTATTGTAGCCGTTAAAAGCCGCGATTCCGTCCGCCAGGTATGGAATGACCATACCGTTGCCCTTAAAAGAGAAGATATTTACCTGATACAAACACCGCAAACTTTCCAATCGGACCTGCTGAAAAAAGCTTATGAAGTGAATTACGATGACAATTTTACTGACGATGCCAGCGTAGTGGAAAGATCGGGTGAGATCATTAACCTGATCAACGGCAGTCATCAAAACTTCAAGATCACTTTCCCTGAAGACATTGCTATAGCCGAGGCTATATTAAACAAGTAGAGGCGCAAATTTTGTGCCTCTACAAGATCAAAAAATATCTGTGAATACTTTTATCATGCTCTTCTGATCACCCCTAACAGTAGGGCGATAATAGCGATTACCAGCAGCACGTGTATGATACTGCCTGCCGAGTAAAGAAAAAATCCTAAAGCCCATCCTATTATCAGGATAACGGCTATGATATACAATAAACTGCTCATGTTGTTAAAGTTTTAGTTGATAAATACACTTAACAATACCAAAATCCATTCCAAAATGAGCCGAAACGAGAAAACCCCGCCAAGGCAGGGTTTTTCGCACAAAAATATTGTTAGTTAATACTCGTCTTCGTTAAAGAAGAAGTCGTCTTTTGTAGGGTAATCCGGCCATATTTCTTCAATATTTTCATATGGCTCGCCATCATCTTCCAGTGCCTGCAGGTTCTCAATAACCTCAACCGGCGCACCGGAACGTATAGCATAGTCAATTAATTCATCCTTTGTAGCAGGCCATGGGGCATCTTCCAAATGTGATGCAAGTTCAAGTGTCCAATACATATCTCTATTATAATTTAGAATTTAATACTAAAATGCTTTTTCGCAAAAGTATAATATTTTTAAATTGATTATCAATAATTTTTTTCCATTTATTCACACTCTCGGAATCCACTCATTTTCAGGCACATTCCGTTCGTTTGCAACCTTACGCGATAAAACAAACAGGTAGTCGCTTAGCCGGTTAAGGTAAATATTCACCTTTTCATCCACCTTACTTTCTTCTGCAAGGTGTACGCTTAGCCTTTCGGCACGCCTGCAAACGCAGCGCGCAATATGGCAAAAGGAAATTGTATTGTCACCACCCGGCAAAATAAAATGGCGCAATGGTGGCAATTGTGCGTCCATGCTGTCCATCTCCTGTTCAAGCAGGTCAATATCTTCTGTGTGCAGATCCGGGATAACCATCTTCGAACGTTCGGGGTCAGCAGCCAATGACGCACCTATAGTAAACAATCTGTCCTGTATTTGCTTCAGTATTTCCTTATCATGCGCTGTAATTTCCTGGTCGCGTATTAATCCGATGTATGAGTTCAGCTCATCAACCGTTCCATAAGCCTCAATGCGCAGGTCATATTTAGGCACACGCGTGCCGCCGATAAGTGAGGTTAATCCTTTGTCGCCGGTTTTAGTATATATCTTCATATTTTTGATTTGCAAAATATTAAACTTGTGCAAGCTAAACCAATCTAATTATAAATCGTTTATCAATTTATGAGATCGCGCATCACCTCTTTATTTTTTCTTCCTACCCTGCTTATTATAAGCATTCTTAGCCTCAATTGCAGCAGTAAGAGCAATAACAGCCAGGGAAACGACAATGCTAAAGTTAAAGTTAGCAGCTTTTTAACTGAACAGCAATTCAATTCGCTCTTCCCGATGCACGATCAATTTTACAGCTACCAGGCCTTTATTAAAGCGGTTGATCAGTTAGGCAATATAAAAATAAAGGTCGCACGCCGTGCAACGTCGGTTTACCAGATCATCCGCACGGATAAAACAACGGGCAAATCAACAACTGTACGCCAGGATGAAGATTGGAACGAAGCCTGGGCAAAAGTAAAGCCTGATTCCGTTTATTACGTTGATTACGGCGATTTCTGCTCAGCACCCAATACGCAAACCGACAAAAAAGAGCTGGCAGCGTTCTTCGCGCAGATAGCCCACGAAACACGCCATGGCCAGGACGGCAAATACAACGACGGCTTGATGTTCACACACGAAAATGACACCACAAACGCTTACATCGCCGATAACGATGCATACACGCCGGTAAAAGGTCAAAAATATTATGGCCGCGGTCCTATGCAGCTGAGCTATAACGGCAATTACGGCTATGCTTCCATGTGCATTTTTGGTGATAAGAATATCTTATTAAAAAATCCCGGGTTAGTACAAAACGATCCCGTTGTGGCCTTTGAAACAGCCATCTATTTCTGGATGACGCCGCAAACGCACAAGCCATCCGCCCATGATGTAATGACCGGCAAATGGCAACCCAATGCCGCCGACAAAGCCGCCAACCGCACGCCGGGCTTCGGCATGACCATCAACATTGTAAACGGCCCGATAGAATGCGGCAAAGGCGATACTATGGGCAGTATGAACGACCGTATCGGCTTCTATAAACACTTTCTGCAAATGCTTGGCGCCAGCGATCCTAATTGCGCCTGCAGCTGCGGAACGATGCAGCCGTATGCGCCATAATTTTAAGTTTGCAGTTGGCGGTTTGCAGTTTGCCTGGTAATACTCCAAAAAAAATAGCGAGGGGCCCAAAACCCATCGCTATGCAATATTAAATCGATTTTCCTCTAATCTCTAATCTCTAATCTCTAATCTCTAATCTCTAATCTCTAATCTCTAATCTCTAATCTCTAATCTCTAATCTCTAATCTCTAATCTCAAATATACTTCGTCCCAAATTTCTGTTTCACATCCGCCACAACCTGCTTTACGCTCTGCTCCTTATCACGCGGACAGATCAACAACGAATTATTGGATTCCACCACAATAAAGTCGTGCAGGCCCTGCAATATCACCAGCTTTCCGTGGGGTACATTTACCATACAATTAGATGAATCGTACATGATCACTTTTTCTGATGGGATAACTGCGTTGCCCACATAATCTTTCTCCGTCAGCTCGTAAACCGACGCCCAGGTACCCAGGTCGCTCCAGCCAAATTCAGACGGGATAACATACACGTTATCAGCCTTTTCCATTATACCATAATCGATAGAGATATTGATGCATTGCTGGTAAGCGTTATGAATATGTTTCTTCTCGTTATCCGTATTATAAACTGATCTGGCATCTGCAAATATATCGTTCATATCGGGCAGGTACTGGCCAAACGCTTTCACAATAGATTTGGCCGACCAAACAAAAATACCGGCATTCCACAAAAAGTCGCCGCTTTGCAGGAAGGTTTTGGCTATCTCCAGCGTCGGCTTTTCAGTAAAGGTTTTTACTTTATGAAAGTCATCCTCAATCACGTTATCTGTAAACTGGATGTAACCGTAACCCGTATCAGGCCTCGAAGGCTTAATACCCAAAGTGATCAGGCAATCTTTTTCAGAAGCCACTTTCAGCGATTTTTCTATCGTGCTGATAAAAGCCGCCTCATCCAATATCAGGTGATCTGACGGCGCCACCACAATAGCAGCATCAGGGTTAAGGTTTTCAATTTTAAAGCTCCCGTAAGCCACGCATGGCGCTGTATTGCGCATCACCGGTTCTGTGAGTATCTGGTGGTCTTCCATGTCAGGCAGTTGAGTCTTCACCAGGTCGGTATAAATTTCGTTGGTAACTACATAAATATTTTCCTTAGGGCATATCTTCAAAAAACGATCGTAAGTATTTTGGATTAACGTTTTACCAGTGCCTAAAATATCGATAAATTGTTTAGGATGCGAAGTACGGCTAATAGGCCAGAAACGGCTCCCGATACCTCCTGCCATTATAATGGCAAAGTAATTTTTATTCATTTTTTAAAAGAATTTTTTAGGTGCTTTCGCGGCAGCAAAATTGAACAATATTCCGTAAAATAATTGCTAAATAAAATTAAATAAACGCATTGCCCGGTTTGCCGTATTTTAAAATGGCAATTGCCCGGAAAAAGTTTTTATTTATTAATAATTTCTACATAAAATTTTAACAAAAACTCATCGTTAATTCATAGAAATTTATTATTTTTAAACTTATTCTAAGTATATCTACTTAAATTCTTATAAATAAATGATAGAGACGAAGAGGTCGCTTTTTGATAATCTCCAGAATTTTTTTGGGTTTGATAATTTTAAAGGAGAGCAGGAAGCGATAATTACTAACATCCTGGCAGGTAATGACACATTTGTGATCATGCCTACCGGTGGCGGCAAGTCTATGTGCTATCAACTGCCGGCACTAATGAGCGAGGGAACAGCGATTGTGATCTCGCCGCTGATAGCATTGATGAAAAACCAGGTTGACCAGCTGCGGGCCTTTGGCGGTTCCGACAGTATTGCGCATTTCCTGAATTCATCACTCACCAAGGCTGAGATAATGAAGGTTAAAGAGGATGTTTTAAGCGGCGTTACCAAACTATTGTATGTGGCGCCCGAATCATTGACCAAGCAAGACAATATTGATTTCCTGCGCCTTAACCAGGTATCGTTCGTAGCGGTTGACGAAGCGCACTGTATTTCGGAATGGGGCCATGATTTCCGCCCCGAATACCGCAAGATCAGGCAGGTGATCAGCAATATCGGCGATAATATTCCAATTATTGCCTTAACCGCAACGGCAACACCAAAAGTTCAGCAGGATATCCAAAAGAACCTGCAGATGAACAACGCCACTATTTTCAAATCATCGTTCAACAGGTCCAACCTCTATTACGAAGTGCGCGCAAAACGCAACGTTATAAAAGAGATCGTAAAGTTTGTAAAGCAAAACGTAGGTAAATCGGGCATCATATATTGCCTTAGCCGTAAAAAGGTTGAAGAGGTGGCTGAAGTGCTTACCCTCAATGGCGTAAAAGCCCTGCCCTACCACGCAGGCCTGGATGCCAAGGTAAGGGCTGATACGCAGGACAAATTCCTGATGGAAGATGTGGACGTGATCGTAGCTACCATCGCTTTCGGCATGGGCATCGATAAACCGGACGTGCGCTATGTAATACATCATGACGTGCCGAAAAGCATGGAAGGTTATTACCAGGAAACCGGCCGCGCCGGTCGCGATGGCGGCGAAGGTGTTTGCGTAGCTTTCTATTCGCAAAAGGATATCGACAAGCTGCAGAAATTTATGAAGGACAAACCGGTTTCGGAACGCGAGATCGGCACCCAGATATTGAAAGAGGTTATCGACTATGCCGAGTCGTCGGTTTGCCGCCGCAAACAGTTGTTGCATTACTTTGGCGAGAACTTTAACGAGGCAGGTTGCAACAGCATGTGCGACAACTGCAGCACCCACAAAGAACACTTTGATGGCGAGGCACAATTACACAAAGCCCTAAGCCTGATCAAGCAGATCGGCGAGAAATTCGACGATCATCATATCATCAGCATCCTCATGGGCCAGGACAATGCCCAGATCCACAATTACGAGCATCATTTACTGCCGGTATTTGGTTCGGGCAAGGAGGATGGCGAAAACCTCTGGAAATCGCTCCTCAGACAGGCGCTGTTGAATAATTTCCTGTCGAAGGATATCGACCAGTATGGTTTGTTGCGTTTAACACGTACCGGCAATTCCTTTTTAGATAACCCATACAGCATCCGTTTCATACTGAACAGCCCGATGGAGGCTACCGATGACGATGACTCCGAAGACGGGCCAAAACAAAGCGGCAGCGCTTTGGATACCGAGCTGCTGCAGATGCTGAAGGACCTGCGTAAAAAGATAGCCAAGCAAAAAGGCTTACCGCCATTTGTTATCTTCCAGGACCCGTCGCTGGAAGAAATGTGCACGCACTATCCTATCACGACAGAAGAGCTGAAACAAATATCGGGCGTGGGTGCAGGTAAAGCGCTGAAATTTGGCGCACCGTTTACCGACCTGATCAAGAAATATGTTGAAGATAACGATATCGACCGCCCGGTGGATATGGTGATCAAGAGCGCAGCCAATAAGTCGGCGCTGAAAGTTTATATCATTCAGAATATCGACCGCCATCTCGATCTCGAGGACATTGCAGCGTCAAAAGGCCTCACCTACGAGGAGATCTTGAAGGAAGTGGAAACGATAGTTAACTCAGGCACAAAGCTCAACCTCAACTATTATATCGACGAAGTGATCGATGAGGACAAGCAGGAAGAAGTTTACGACTACTTCAAATCTGCCGAGATCGACTCGATAGACGATGCACTGGTTGAACTCGGCGCGGAAGATTACACCCGCGAAGAAGTGCAGCTGATGCGCATTAAGTTTATGTCGGAATTAGGGAATTGATCTTTTAGTTCTTTAGACAAGTAAAAGCCGCCGGAGTTGTTCCGACGGCTTTTTTGTGTATAGAACGCGCGTGGATGTCATACTGAGGCACTCGAAGTATGAGCGTTGGGATAGCGAACTATGCATATCGAATATACATGGCATAGAGGCCTTTGCCCTCACGCTTCGAGTACCTCACCCTGACACCCTAAAAAACACTTGTCAATAACCAGTTGCCATCAATATCTATCCTCACCCCTTTGTTTAACCAATCAACTCATTTACCTTTATGCTAAACCTGGATAATATGTACAAACCAATTATCGCAATAGCACTGCTGGCGCTTGTTCTTTCCTGCACTAAGAAACATCAGCCGACAAGAGAAGAATCGATCCTGGGCAATTGGGTAGAAGTAAAGGTATTTCAAGTAACGGCCCACCCTTATACAGGCCGACCGTTTAAATATGTAAAGCCCGGCTTCACCTTTTATAAGGATAATACCTTTGAAAATAACCTGGGCTATTTCCGTGACGATACCGTTTTAAACAGGCAATTTTATTTAGGGAATTTGGGGAAGTTTAAAATAAAGGGCGATAGCTTAACGCTGACTTCGGCCGACGGCAGTTATGAGGACAAGTACTGGTTGCTTACTTTAAACGCCGACACGCTAAAGATAGAACAAGATAGCGTTGTAACTATTTTCAAGCATTATGAAAAGAAGATCAGCAAAACGCCACCGTTTGATAAAATAATACTTTCCTCATCCGGATGCTACGGCACCTGCCCGGCGATAAATATGATGATAGATGCGAACGGCAATGTTTTATTTGGCGGCATGATGTATACAACACACAATGGCTGGTACACCGGCAAAATTACCACTGCGCTTTATAACCGGCTACAGGATAATTTTCGCCAGGTAGATTTTGACACGTTAAAAACCGCTTACCATGCAGGTTGGACAGATGACCAAACAATATGCATGACCTTTGTAAAAGACAATAAAATATATAAATCTGTGCTCGACTATGGGTGCCAGGCGCCTTGTTTTTTTATCTGGGCGCGTACACCATTGGAATACTTATATCAAACAATAAAGCTCAGCAAAGCTGCAAAGACCGGCTCGATCCCCGAGTTCACAGTTTTAAGAAAGGTCAATTCCAAAATAACTGATTCGATTATACGATTGATGTACTCAGAACAGTTTTTACTGACCGATTACCTGCACCACGGCAAAAAAGTAACTCCCGCTGCTTTTAAGCCAAAATTTAAGTTAACTGACGACTTTTATACCAAAACTCCTATCAATACCGATGGGCGTTACTATACCTTCACATTGAACGGGAAGCAGGAAACGATAGATCTCGGCTTTAACTTTTTTGACGTAAATAATAAAACCCTAACGTGGCAAAAACCTGATACATACGGCGATTGATAAAACTACAACTTATTCGCCCCAAATCAACACTTACCGGAAACTCAATTATTAATTGTGATGCGCTTATCACCAACAATCTGCATATCGTAGTCCTTTTTTAATGGATTACCATCAGGTGCATCCTGCTCGGTGACATAAATTGTGCCCAGGTCTTTTACCAGATAGGTTTGTACCCCGCCGGTCATTGCGTTCTTGTCAAGAAACTGGCTGATTGAATTATGAATGAGCGCAAACTGCCCTGTTTGATTGGTCTCCAACTCAATGAATATCCTTTTACCGTCAAGTCGTACATTCAGCTTTGTATAGGTGTCATTCACGCCATTTATGTTGTATTCCCTGTTTTTAGTGCTGTTATCCTTTTTTGTAGCGATGTACCCTTTTATATTTAAAAAAGTATCCGTTTGCATCAGGTTATTATGCAGCATAAATTTAATATCTTCATAAGTTATTGCTCCCTTCTGTGCAAAGCAAAAGGCAGATAATAAGATAAGCGGAAGGAGGATTGCGATCTTTTTCATAGGTTATTCGGTTAATAGACAGCAATTACGCATTTTTATTGTTTGAAAAGCACGTCTATCATCCTTTTTACAATTACACGCTATGGCAGGTTATTCAGGCACACCGCTCGCAAAAAAACTGGGGATTAAGCACGGCTTTCATATCAGGCTAATAAATGCGCCCGATCATTATTTTGATCTGTTTACCGATCTGCCGCCTGAACTGGTATTTGAGGATTCAGGCAACAAAAAACTCGACTTTATCCATTTCTTCACAAAAGAAAAAGCGGAATACGAATCGCTCTTGCCCCAACTTTTGCAACAGTTAAAACCGGCCGGTATGATCTGGGCATCATGGCCCAAGAAGTCATCCAAAGTAGTAACGGACATTACTGAAGACATCATCCGCACTTACGCCCTGCAGACCGGCCTGGTAGATATAAAAGTCTGCGCGGTAGATGATGTTTGGTCGGGCTTAAAATTGGTCATCCCGGTTAAAGACAGGGTTTTCTCAGCGTAATATCATAAATGGCGCATGCCTTTTACGGTCAGCGCATATTTTCATAACTTAGCTTAATATTTCAATTACATCATGCCTAAAATAGAGCTTAAACGCGTTCAGGAAGATTATGGCTTTGAAGCCACGGACGAATATGGTAATACTGTAAGAATGGACAGCAGCCCGCAAAGCGGAGGTAAAGATTTCGGCGTTCGCCCTATGCAGATGCTGCTGATGGGCCTTGCAGGCTGTTCGGCAATTGATGTGATCAGTATACTCAAAAAACAGCGCCAGGAAGTTGTGGATTACAAAATGGTAGTCAACGGCGACCGCGAGCCAAACGTGGAGCCATCCCTGTGGAAAGATATCAATATCGAGTTCCATTTATACGGCGATATCGACCAGGAAAAGGCCCAAAAAGCTGCTGATCTTTCCGTAGGCAAATATTGCTCTGTAGCAGCAACACTCGTAAAAGCCGGGGCCGATATTAAATACCAGGTGTTCGTACATCCAACGGCCTAACAGCTAATATCTTACCTATTAATATATATCACACATATTATGATATATGTTTCATATCATTCAATATAAGAGTACGCGATCCATTAATTGCCATTTTATTAATTGAATTATGAATTTTTGATGAATTTTTCAAAAAATCGTAATAAAACAGACAAAACTGTACTATTTAAGGCTCACTTTGCTTATCACATACTATTTATCTATTGATTAAGAAATACTCCAAATAGTTCTTATTGTTTGTGCTCCGGCGCTGCTATCAATCAACCGATTACGTAACACGTCGGGCTTAATTCTTAAGTAAGTCTTTTCTTGCCCGCCAGATGTTGGCACCACTCTTGTCCATGACCGGGGAATTTGCCCTCATAAAATTTAAGGCAACGACTCAACTAACAAGTATTAATATGAAATCGAATTTTAAAAAGACCGCCCTGCTTTTAACAGGAATTTTAGCTGGTGGCAAACTCTTCGCACAAACTCCTGATTCAACAAAAGTACAACAACAATCCGATTATGTTCAGCCTTTTTCACCTCATGCGTTCCGCACCTGGTCAATCGGCTTAAACGGTGGCTTACTTACCCCCTATACCATTTTCGGTATGAAACAACAAGACTTTAAGTCGCCGCATGAGCAGTTTGGCTATAGTGGCTACATTAAAGACCAGATCTTACCTTCATTCGGTATCCAGGCTGATTACCTCGGTGGTAAAGTTGGCGGCGGCGTAACACCGTTCGACCAGGCTAATGGCACATACAGCAGTTTCAGTACAAAAATTAATTATGCTGTCGATTTGGTAGGTAATTTCACCTTCGCAAATATCAGCTGGAGGCACGAACAAGGCTTTATTCAGCCCTATTTAACATTGGGTGGCGGGCTTATTAACTATACCGCCAGCTATACCGGCCCGAATGGTACTACTAATACCGGTGGCAAAACCCATGATTATTATATCCCGGTTGGTTTAGGCCTTAAATTAAATGTTGCCCGCGGGGTAAACATCGATTTAGGTTACCAGGTAAATTTTGTTAATGCTGACGATTTTGACGGCGTTGTTACCGGCCCAACCAGCGACAGATTCTCTTATGCGCATGCCGGTTTAGAATTTGCACTCGGCAGCAGTAGGAAACCGCAGTTAGCTACTCATAACCCTGTAGCATCAATGCGCCACGAATACCTGATGGATGAGCAAAAGCTGCAAACACAGGTAGATCAGCAACGTGCTGCAAACCAACAGTTACAAAGCCAGCTGAATGCTACCAACCAAACATTAGCTAAACTGACTACCGACTCTGACGGTGACGGTGTACCTGATGCTTACGACAAATGCCCTAACACGCCAGCCGGCACACAGGTTGACGGTGCAGGTTGCCCGTTGCCGGTTAACAAACCTGATGTAAAGGTTTATGTAACCAAAGAAGATCAGCAGGTGGTAAACGAAGCCGTGAAAAACTTAGAGTTTGATTTCGGTAAGTCTACTATCCGCGAACATTCAGACGAAAGCTTAAATAAACTTGCACAATTGATGGTGGCTAAGAAATTCCACCTGAAACTGGCCGGTTATACTGATAATGTAGGTTCGGTTGCGGCCAACCTTAAATTATCAAGGGCACGTGCCGAAGCAGTGAAAACTTACCTGGCAACACAAGGTGTTGATTCATCATTGATCCAGGCTGAAGGTTATGGCAAGGCTAACCCTATCGCCAGCAATGCAACTGACGCAGGCCGCCAGATCAACCGCAGGGTTGAGTTTACATTGTTCTAAACAACAACAAATAAATAATCCGATAAAAGGGCTCAGAAATGAGCCCTTTTTTGTTTTATATCATTAGATAAAAAGAAGATTGTTAACTTTAAAATAAGTGGCTAAATTTGATGTTATGAGCGTACAATATCTTTCTGACGAAAAGGGCCGAATAACGGCAGTGCAGGTTCCTATTAAAGAATGGGAAATAATAAAAAATAAATACCCGGATGTAGTAGATATTAATACTGAATTGCCGCAATGGCAGAAGGATATTATAGACACCCGTCTCCTTGATATGCAAAATAATCCTGATCGTATCAGACCCATTTCAGAACTATTCGAAGAGCTAGACAAATAGTAATGGCATACAGCTTATATTATTATGATGTTGTAAAAATAGATCTGATTGAAGCGAAGAAATGGTACAAAAAACACCAGCCTGGCTTAGAAATAAGGTTTGCCGCTGAAGTTAAGGATTGCTTCAAGAGGTTGCAGAATAATCCTTTAAACTATGAAATTAAATATAAAAATGTAAGGACGGCTTTCACAGCGATTTTTCCTTATGCGATACATTTTTATTTAGACGATGCCAAACAGCTGATAGTTATTATAGGTATTATTCACCAAAGTCGAAATCCTGATCTATCCTATAATCGTGATAATGATGAATAAAAAATCATTTGAACTATCAGCGACAAAAAAGGCTTAATGAAACATCCTATCAAAGCCCAAAAAATTCATCTAAAGCGCCAAAGTAACTCTCATCCCAACCATTAACCATATCCTGGTAATCTGCATCGGGGATATTGGTATGCTTTAATTCAGCTGAAGTCCCTCTTCTGTCGGGATGCAATTTGATGGTTACGATAGATTCGGCGTCCTGCCCGTCAAAATACCATTGCTGTACGATCTTTTTATCCTGCTCAAATTCAAGGTTTTTGCCTACGATGCTGCCGTCCCACATGGAAAATTCGGTGCCCGGTTCGGTCGTCATTTCGGCTGGCTCACCAGTCCATAGCTCAATGGTCAATGGATTGGTGAGCGCCGTATAAATCTCTTCCGGCGAGGCCGGAAGCAGGTAATATTTTTTAAAATCTTTCAATACTAATAAATTAAGCCACAGGGCCTATTGGCAAAACCGTACGGCCATATACTTCGTTCAGCACGTTTGCTATGCCGGTGTAAATGGCAGAAGCGCCGCAAATAATGCCTTCGTATCCGGCAAATTTGTGTATGTCTTTATTGCCAAGCCCTTCGGACAAAGCTAATAAAATGAACAGTATGGTTAATGAACCAAATACAAATTGCAAAGCTTTGTTCAATTTCAATGTGCCGAAGAACATCAGGAAAGTAAACAGTCCCCAAATGGCAAGGTAAGCGCACATGGATGCATCAGACGGTTTGGCCAGCCAGCCCATTGAAGGCATTACAATAAGGCCAACCAGCGACAGCCAGAAAAAGCCATAAGACGTAAATGCGGTAAGGCCAAAAGTATTGTTCTTTTTTGCTTCGATAATGCCGGCGATAACCTGTGCCAGGCCGCCGTAAAAAATACCCATAGCCAGGATCATCGGGCTGACCTCGATAAAGCCTGCGTTTGCAAAATTGAGTAAAACAGTGGTCATGCCGAAGGCGCATAGGCCCAGCGGTGCCGGGTTGGCAATGCCATCTTTCACCGTTACAGGTGTAGAAACAGTAGGAATCATAGTTTTTGGTTTAAATTGGATTAAACGAATTTATAGTTTTAAATCTATTTAGCAAATTTTTTTGAAACGGAAACCTGCCCTATTCGTTACTTTAGCAATATGCAAAAACTGGTATTAATACGCCACGGCGAAAGTGTTTGGAACAAGGAAAACCGCTTTACCGGCTGGACGGATGTAGACCTCGCGCCGGAAGGCACGGAGCAAGCTAAACAAGCCGGCCAGATCCTCCTGAAAAATGGCTATAATTTTGATATCGGCTTTACTTCGTTGCTAAAAAGGTCTATTAAAACCATGCATATCCTCCTTGAAGAGCTGGATCACCTGTGGATCCCAGTACAAAAATCATGGCGGTTGAATGAACGCTTCTATGGCGCTTTGCAGGGATTAAATAAAGATGAGATCATCGCCCAATATGGCGCTGAGCAGGTACTAAAATGGCGCCGCGACCCAAACGAACTGCCGCCGGCCATCACCAAAGATGATGACCGCTATCCCGGCAAAGATATCCGCTATAAAAATCTCACCGAGCGCGAGCTGCCGCTTACCGAAAATCTGAGCGAAACGATGGACCGCGTGCTCCCCTTCTGGAACGAAACCATTATCGATTCCATTCGCAAAAATCAAAAAGTGATCATCTGCGGGCATGGCAATAGCTTACGTGCGCTGATCAAATACATCGATAATCTTTCGGATGAGGAAATTACCCAATTAGATATACCAACCGGAATACCATTGATATATGAGTTGGATGAAGGATTGAACAGGATAAGGCATTATTATTTGGAATAGTCATTAGGTCATTACGCTGCGCTGTTATTAAGTTATTAGCACTAAGCAAAACACATTGCCGTTGACTTCAGTCAACGGTTAAAATCGTAAATGGATTTGGCTTTAGCCGAACCTGATCAATTTTTAGGCTAAAGCCATTTTTCACCTATTGCTATTCCGTTGGCTAAAGCCAACGGCAATTATCATCTGAAGCTACTAATCTCTAATCCACTAATCTCTAATCACTGCCTCTGCCTCAAAGCCTCATAAATAATCACCCCCGTCGACACCGAAACATTTAACGATTCTATCTCGCCAAACATCGGGATCTTGGCCAGATGATCGGCGATGCGGATGATCTCGTTGCGGATACCATCTTCTTCTGATCCCATTACGATAGCCGTCGGCCCGGTGTAGTCAGGTGTGTAGATATTTTCTTTAGTCTTTTCAGTACAACAAACCAGCTGCAGGCCCGATTCCTGCAAAAAGCGAACGGTTTGCATAAAATTATCATGCCTGCAAACCGGGATCTTGTACAATGCGCCTGCAGATGTTTTGATCGCATCGGGGTTGATCTGCGCCGAGCCCTTTGCCGGGATAACAATTGCATGCACGCCGGCACATTCGGCCGTACGGGCAATGGCGCCCATGTTGCGCACATCGGTAATGCCATCCAGCACCAATATCAGCGGCACCTCCCCTTTTTCAAATATCTGCGGGATAATGTCCTCTACTTTTTGATAGATGATCGGCGATATGTAAGCCACAACGCCCTGGTGATTTTTCGGCGTAAGGCGGTTCAGCTTTTCAATAGGTACCTGTTGCGCCACGATATTAAATTCGTGCAAAACATCCTTCAACTCGTTCAGCAGGCCGCCGCCTAAACCACGCTGTATGTATACCGACTCTATCTCCTTGCCTGCGCGGATCGCTTCAATTACGGCACGGATGCCAAATACCATCTGATTGCTTTCGCGGGGGGAACGTTGGGTAAAACTCATTGTAAATAATTTATGCTGCTTAAATGCTGAAGCTAAGGTTCCCCTCTTGAGAGGGGGCGCGCTGACTGTGCGGTTGCAGGGGGTGTGTTATTCCGCATGCTGCCATACTTCCAATCAAACACTTAAGCCTATCTGCCTGCAAAAGTAGACATTGAGATTTATTTATAAGGTAAAAAATTTTATCGCCTAAAATTGATACTCATTTATTAAAAAAATGCCAAACAGTAGTTTTCAACACCTATGTAACAAATTAAATTTCAAACATTTATACACTTCCTAACATATTTGCTGTTAATAACAAAGTGCCAACCACCAACCGCTGAGGCATTTAACCCCGGCAAATAAAAAGATATTATTTGTGGATAAGCTGATAGGTTTTTCATATACTTTTGTTGTCCCATGAATTTTGAGAACGATAACACAAGCAGGCAGAACACTAATGAAAGAAGAAACAGGATCAGTAACCCTTCGCCATACACCGGCTTAGGAAAACTGCCCCCGCAAGCTGTTGATCTGGAGGAAGCTGTTTTAGGCGCGCTGATGCTGGAGAAGGACGCTCTGTCATCAGTGATTGACATTTTGAAACCCGAAGTGTTTTATGTGGATAAACATCAGCGGATCTTTCAGGCTATTTATATACTGTTTGAGAAATCGTCGCCGGTTGATATCCTTACCGTGACCGCACAGCTGCGCCAGCAGGGCGAGCTGGAAATGATAGGCGGCGCTTATTATATCACCGAGCTGACCAACCGCGTGGCTTCGGCTGCCAATATTGAGTTCCACTCGCGTATCATTATTCAGAAATTCATCCAGCGCGAATTGATCCGCATCTCTACAGAAGTGATCAACAGCGCTTATGAGGACACCACCGACGTACTCGATCTGTTAGATAAAGCAGAAAAAAACCTCTTCGATATCGCCCAGAACAACCTCCGCCGTGACTCACGCAAAATGGACGACATCCTGCACGAAACGTTGAAGGAAATAGAATCGCTGAAAGACAAAAAGGACGGCCTTACGGGTGTTGCTTCAGGCTTTACCGATCTCGACCGTATGACCTCAGGCTGGCAAAAATCCGACCTGGTGATCATTGCTGCCCGCCCTGCGATGGGTAAAACAGCTTTCGTATTAAGCTGCGCGCGTAATGCAGCGGTTGATTTCAATAAGCCGGTGGTAGTGTTCTCACTCGAAATGTCGTCGGTACAGTTGGTGAACCGTTTGATTTCCGGCGAAACCGAGATTGAACAGGAAAAGATCCGTAAAGGCCAGCTGGAAGAATGGGAATGGCAACAGATCCACTCCAAGATCGGTCGTTTAGAGGCTGCTACATTGATCATTGACGATACCCCTGCCCTTAATATCTTCGAGTTCCGTGCAAAATGCCGCCGTTTAAAGTCGCAGCATGATATCCAGTTGATCATCATCGATTACCTGCAGCTGATGCAGGGCAAAGGCGAAGGCAAAGGCGGCGGTAACCGTGAGCAGGAGATCGGTAGCATATCCCGCGCGCTGAAATCAGTAGCCAAGGAATTGAACGTGCCGGTTATTGCACTATCACAGTTAAGCCGTGCGGTGGAAAACCGTCCCGGCGCATCAAAACGCCCAATGCTTTCGGATTTGCGTGAGTCTGGCTCTATCGAGCAGGATGCCGATATGGTGTTGTTCCTATACAGACCTGAATATTACGGATTAACAGAAGACGAAGACGGCAGCCCGACCCAGGGAGTAGGTGAAGTAATTATCGCCAAGCACCGTAATGGTGAAACCGGTCGCGTAAGGCTAAAATTCGTGGGTAAATATGTTAAGTTCGTGGATCTTGACCATGGTATCGACAGCTTCCCGCCGCAAAACCCGTTCGCCAATATGGCGCCATCGCAGGATTTCGAAAAGCCGAACAATTTTATCATCCGCCCGTCAAGGATGGATGATATGGATGACGAAGCGCCGTTTTAGCGACGCCCCCGGCCCACACACGTAACCCAAACCAGTGAAACATATTTTCATAATAGCTTTATTAGTACTAGTGGCAGGAGCATATTCTTGCCATTCAACTGTTAAAAAATCTAAGGTAGACACAATTGGTATTGTCTCCAGGAATTTGCCTGACAGCAATATCGGTAACAGTTCTTCATCTCAAAAAAATAGTGATAGAGATACTTCAACTGAGCCTTTAATGACAAAAATAATTTTTCCTAATTTTTCAGTTAAGGTTAATAATAGCGTTTTTAATGGTTATAAAGAAGATAGTATTAACGACAAAGTGGATGTCAGAGATTATCGAATGTGGAAGTTAACTACTAAAAATGATAGCGTTCGGTTATTTACGGATGATGGTGAGGGATTAGATATCGGCACAATAGAAATTGTACCAAATAATAAAACGGATCGATTTGAAATTTCATATTCTTTTGACGTACAGATAACTGCAGAGAATGGAAAGGATAGCGTGCTTTGGGAAAGTATGATGCCTTATAAAATTATCAAGGATTCATCAAGTTATTTTTTCAAAGCGCCAGAACACAATAACACGTATTCTGAGATGTACTCGAAGATAAAGGAAATAAAGCAAAAACTTAAGTTAAGAGATACGACATTTAAGAAGGAAGCTGGTAATGCTGATTATGGTACATCTAATGCAGAAGGTATTATTTTCAAGAATAGACTTTGCGAAATTGATCCCACAACAATAATCTATTTAAAGATTGACAGGTTTGTCCCAAACAAATTAAAAGAAACAAAATATTTGCTTATCGATTTTAGTATTCCAGAATAACAAGAAGATTTCATTTCTAAAACACTAATCCCAATATAATTCCAATAATAATCACTACCGGTGTTTTTACCTTAGTGAATTTGAGCAATAGCCCCGTGCCGATCATCAGCACATAAGCCAGCCAATCCGTACCGAAAGGCCGGGCCAGCAACACAAAAGCGGTCGCCATAAAGCCTACTGCTACGGCGTTAATACCGCTTAGTGAATTTTTTATATGGGTGATCTTTTTCAGATCATCCCAAAACGGAACGATAAACAATACCAATATTAATCCCGGCAGGTTAATGCCGATAACGGCCTCAAGGCTGCCTACTACCTGCCCCGGTATGCCATAACCCTTATTGCCCAGCGTCATCCCACCAACAAATGAGGTAAATGAGAATGTAGGGCCGGGTAAGGCTTGCTGCAGGGCATATCCCGTAAGGAATTCCGAACCGGTGAGGTAATGCTTAACCTGCACAAACTCGGTGAACATTAGTGGCACCAATACCTGCCCGCCGCCGAAGATCAATATCCCGTTACGGTAAAAATTTTCAAACAAACGGATAGGCAAACTAACAATTGATGTTTGCTTGACGATAGCGCCCAGCACGGCAAATAACAGCAGGATCCCCACAAAATAACCCACCTTACGCGGGTTAACATTTGAGAAAAGCTTCACACGTAAAGCATCTTCCTGCGGCTGTGTCTCCATTGCTGATGAAGCAATGCCTCCTAACAATATCAGCAATGGGAACGCATACGGGTTCTGAAGGATCAGCGTAACAACAAGCGATCCGATAGCCAGCATAGCGCTCAATTGCGTTTTGATGAACCGGTGCGCAAATGAATAAGTGGCATAGGCGACTATCCCAACCGCTATGGGCTGCACAAAACGCAGAATCTCGGTGAACTTGGTTTGCCCGGCAAACATTTTATAGCCTATCGCCGCCAGGCACATAATAGTTGCCGAGGGCAATATCCATATGATAAAAGAGATGATCGCCAGTTTTAACCCGCCAACTTTGTAGGCAACACCGACTAAAGTTTGAGTAGACGACGGCCCCGGCATTATTTGCGACAACGCCACCAATTCCATCAGTTCTTCCTCAGTGATGTACCTGCGCTTCTCTACAAACTCGCGCAGCAGCATCGCTACATGCGCCTGTGGCCCTCCAAATGCGCTGAAGGTGTAGAAAAGAGTATCGCGAAGAAATAAGAGTTGGCGGCTTTTCAATTTCGGTTAAATTGCGGGATGAATGAAGTTGAAAAAGCCTGGGCTATGTAGTTAGATCCCCTCTCGAGAGGGGGTGTGCTGACTGTGTGGCTGCAGGGGTGTGTTATTATGCAAGCGTAAAGAACACACCTCTGCCAATGCTCTGGCATGCGCGCCCCCTCTCGAGAGGGGATCTTAAAATTATCGTTCTCAATAATCATCGTCGTCATCATATAACCCGGTCAGCTGGTTATAAACTGATTGCAGCTCAGAAAAAGAGTGATTATCTCGTTTTTCGCGGGCTACTTTCATGCCGGTCTCATATGTTTTTACTGCATCATCTTTACGGTTAAGCATTTCGTAAAGTTTGCCTAAATGATAGTAAGTTCCAACATAGCCGGGGTGGTTGTTCACTAAATCTTCATAGTACGCTAAAGCCTTGTCATTATCGCCAAGCCGCAGGTATTCGGTAGCCAGGGCATATTTCAAAAATTCGTCGTTTGGTTCGTTCTTTATAAACTCCAATAGCTTTTCCAATCTTCCTGACTGCATTTTTATTCTGTGTTTTTTATCTAACTTTGCAAACCTGTGTAAGCAATATCCGTTTTCAATGGTAATTGATTTCAGATTTTAACATCACCTCTAAAAGACCAATTATATGACGAAGATACTGGTATGTATTAGTAACGTCCCGGATACTACGACAAAAATAACTTTTACCGATAATAACACGCAATTTAACACCAGCGGCGTACAATTTATCCTCAATCCTTACGATGAAATAGCACTTTCGCGCGCTATCGAGCTTACCGAAGGCACTGGCGGTACGGTCACCGTGATCAATGTGGGTGAAGCAGGTACCGAGCCTACCATCCGCAAAGCGCTGGCAATCGGCGCGGCTGACGCTGTCCGTGTCAACGCCAAGCCGAAAGATGCCTGGTTCGTTGCAAGTCAAATTGCCGGATACGTAAAGAATAATCCCTTCGATCTGATCCTTACCGGGCAGGAATCCATCGATTACAATGGCGCAAAAATTGCCGGCATGCTCGGCGAGCTGCTGGATATTCCATCGGTATCCATCATTAAAAAGCTGTCCGTTGAAGGTAACACAGCAACCGTAGAGCGCGAAATAGAAGGCGGCAAAGAAGTGCTGACTATCCCCTTGCCAATTGTTGCCGGTACAGCAGAAGGCGTTGCCGACCCGAAAATACCCAATATGCGCGGCATCATGTCTGCGCGTACCAAACCGCTTAACGTTATCGAACCTGTGGAAGTGAAGGATCTTTCAGCAGTGATAAGCTTTGAAACACCTGCGCCACGCGGGCAAGTAACACTTGTTCAGGCGGATGATACAGCCAAACTGGTTGATCTGCTGCATACTGAAGCAAAAGTGATCTAACCTTAAAACATTAACCCAATTTTTAGCTTAATACCCTAAATATGCCAGTTTTAATTTATGCGGAAAATGCCGGCGGTAAATTCAAAAAATCTGTTTTTGAAGCCATTTCATATGCCCGGGCTATTGCCGATCAAAATAACACCACGCTTACCGTAATTTCCATCGGCGACGTAAGCCAGGATGAGCTTGCCGCCCTCGGGAAATACGGTGCTGATAAAGTGCTCAACGTATCAAACGAAAAGCTGAAGAATTTTGTTAACCAGGCGTATGCCTCTGTAATAGCTGAAGCTGCGAAGAAAGAAAGTGCTGATGTAGTGGTGATCTCCAATACATTTTCAGGTCGCGGACTGGCGCCGCGTGTTGGAGTAAAGCTGCAGGCAGGTGTTGCCGATGGCACAGTTGCGTTACCGGAGCAGTCGGGTGGAAAGTTTACGGTGAAGAAAACCGCGTTTTCGGGCAAAGCATTTGCTATAGTTGAGCTCACATCCCCGGTAAAAGTGATCGCATTAGTGCCTAACAGCTATAAAGTTGTAGAAACGAATAAAGGCGGGCAGATAGAGGATTTTAATGCAGATGTAAAAGAATCAGACTTTAAGGCGATGCTGAAAGAGATCGTCCGCGCTACTGATAAAGTATCGTTACCGGACGCAGAAATAGTAGTTTCTGGAGGTCGTGGACTGAAAGGACCGGAAAACTGGGGCATGGTTGAAGAGCTGGCAGACCTTTTAGGTGCGGCTACAGCATGCTCAAAACCGGTTTCGGACGCCGGGTGGCGGCCGCATAGCGAACATGTTGGACAAACTGGTATAGCTGTCAGTCCAAATTTGTATATTGCGATAGGAATTTCGGGGGCCATACAACACCTGGCCGGCGTAAGTTCGTCAAAAGTAATTGTAGTAATAAACAAGGATCCCGAGGCGCCATTTTTTAAGGTAGCTGATTATGGAATTGTTGGCGATGCCTTCGAGGTAGTGCCCAAACTAATTGCAGCGCTTAAAGAATACAAAGCTTCTTAATAAAAAAGGATAACGTTGTGATGGGTAATAATATGAAAAAGATAAAGCTGGATATAGTTGGCCTCTCCTACAGCCAAACCCAATCCGGCGCATATGCTTTGGTTTTGGGCGAGATCAGCGGCCGTCGCAGGCTGCCGATCATCATAGGCAGTTTCGAGGCGCAGGCTATTGCCATCGAAATTGAAAAAATGACCCCAAGCAGGCCGCTCACGCACGATCTTTTTAAAAGTTTTGCCGATGCTTATCATATTATAGTACAGGAAATTATTATTTATAACCTGGTTGATGGTATCTTTTATTCCAAACTGATGTGTTCGGACGGCAAAAGATCTGTCGAGATAGACGCCCGTACATCCGACGCCATTGCCATTGCCGTTCGGTTCGACTGCCCTATTTATACATATGAGTTTATCCTCTCAAGCGCAGGCATCGTAATAGAAGGCAACGACTTCGTTTACTTAGAAAACATTAACGATCAATCGGAAGAGAAAACTGTCGTCGCTGCCACAGCATCCGGCGGCGGGTTCACATCCCTTAGCACCGACGAGCTAAAAACCAAGCTCGCGGAAGCACTCTCCGAAGAAGCTTACGAAAAAGCTGCCAAGATTCGCGATGAGCTGAACCGCAGGAAAGCTTCTTGATTTTTCCACCTCCAAGTCATTTCGATGAGCGTTGCAGGGTTAAGTGGATTGGGCAGCGAAGAGAAATCTTTTGCGCCATGCATAGCGGCCTATCTATCGCTTCCAAAAGATTTCTCCATCGCGCAAACACACAATCCAGCGCTTCGCTCCGTCGAAATGACACCGTTTTTTGACGAGTTGCTATTTTTTCCTAATCTCTAATCACTAATCTCTGATCACTCTTTTTTATTGTTGATCATTTTTTTCCTAATCTCTAATCAGAAACCGCTAATCTCTAATCAAAATTCACTATTTTCCGCTTTAATTTAACTGATTGGCTATTTTTATTAAAACGGAACCCATATGAATATTAAGTCGCGCTTAATACTGATGAATTTTATGCAATTTTTTATATGGGGTGCGTGGCTGTTAACCATAGGTCATTATTGGTTTGATAATAAATTGGGCACAGCAACACAATTCTCGGCCATCTTCTCCACGATGGGGTTCTCGGCCATTTTAATGCCTGCCCTCACAGGTATAATTGCAGATAAATATATCAATGCCGAAAAACTATACGGCATTCTGCATATCATCGGTGCTGCTGTATTATTCTGCATACCCATGGTAAAAAACCCGGTTGAGTTTTTTTGGGTGATGCTGTTAAACATGTTCTGCTACATGCCTACCCTGTCACTTTCAATTACTGTTGCTTACAATGCTTTAAAAGGCGAATCGAAAGATGTTATCAAAGCCTACCCTCCTATCCGCACCTGGGGAACAATTGGATTTATTGCGGCTTTATGGACGGTGAGCTTAACAAAAAACGAATCTTCACCCAATCAATTCTATATCGCTTCGGCAGTAGCGTTGGCATTAGGTTTATATTCATTTACATTGCCAAAATGCTTACCGCAATTAAATAAGATCGAAAAGAAATCTATAACAGACCTTCTGGGTCTAAATGCTTTCAGGTTATTCAGAACCCCTAAGTTTGCTATATTCTTTACATTTTCCATGCTGTTAGGTGCAGCATTGCAGCTTACAAATGCCTATGGTGACGTGTTTTTAGGTGATTTTAAAAACGTCCCTGCCTACCAGGATACCATAGCAGTAAAATATCCCGCTATTATTATGTCGATATCCCAAGCCTCTGAAACCTTGTTCATCCTGGCAATTCCTTTCTTCCTTCGCAAATTGGGCATTAAGTATGTAATGCTCATCAGCATGCTGGCGTGGGTTCTGCGTTTTGGTCTGTTTGCGTTTGGCAACCCTGCAGATGGTTTATGGATGATCATTTTATCCTGCATTATTTACGGAATGGCGTTTGATTTCTTTAATATTTCCGGCTCTTTGTTTGTCGAAACGCAATCTGACCCTAAAATACGCGCCAGTGCACAGGGTTTGTTCATGATGATGGTAAACGGAGTAGGCGCTCTGTTTGGCAGCTTCGCCAGCGGTATTATCATCGATAAATTTTTCACACTGGCCGATCACCAAAGTAAAAACTGGCAAGGTATCTGGTTAACATTTGCAGCTTATGCCTTAGTTATCGCAATCATTTTTCCGTTTGCCTTCAGATATAAACATAATAAAGAGCTTTCAGGAGCCACTAATCACGCATAAAGCCGGTATATTCATTATATGAAAAAACATTACCGCCATGAAAACAATTGCCTAAACTGCGGCACGATCCTCGAGGGCCATTTCTGCCATAATTGCGGGCAGGAAAACCTGGAGATGAAAGAAAGTTTCGGCCATATGATGCGTCATGCCATTAGCGACTATTTCCATTTCGACGATCAGTTTTTTTCGACCCTAAAACCACTTCTTTTTAAACCAGGCAAATTAACGGTCGAGTATAATACCGGGCACCGCGCATCGTATCTGCACCCAGTGAAGATGTATATTTTTATCAGTGTTATCTATTTCCTGGTGTTGTTTCAAACCGGTAACGACAATAAGCTTTACAAAATACAGGACGGCGGCAGCAAAACGGAAACAAAAGAAGGACTTTTACAAGCAAATGCTGCGATAGATAAAACCATTAATGACCCTCATACCGGCGAAAACACCATACTAGGGCTTAAAGCGGCAAAAGAGGCCAATATTGAAAGTATAAAAAGACTGGATGGTGACACAAGCAGCGCAGCCGAAACCGATACAGTATTGTTTGGCGTGAGCGTAGGAAAATTTAAAAATTACGACCAGTATTTAGCAGATCAGAAAAAGTTGCCGGAGAATAAGCGTGATGGACTTTTTAAGAAAATGTTCACCAAAAACATGCTCTATTACCATGAGCGGTTTGGTTCACAGGCCAAAGAAATGGTTATAGAAAACTTCAACCATACCATACCCAAAATGATGTTTCTGATATTACCGTTATTTGCGTTAATACTTTACATCACCTTTATAAGGGACAAAAAGTTTTATGTAGAACACATGATCTATTCGTTTCACCTACATTGTTTCTTTTTCCTGTTTACCGCATTCATCATGCTTTTCCAGGCAATAACTTCTATTGGCAATTCGATAATGCAATGGATATATTTTGCCGCTACCATTTATATCATTTGGTATATATACAAATCGTTAAGAGTAGTATACCATCGCAGCAAATTCCGCACTATTACAAAAATGTTCGGCATGAGCTTCGCCTATTTCTTTGTATTTATGTGCTGTATGACGATTGCAATTATGCTCACCATTCTTTTCAGGCCAATGCCTTCTGAGTAGCCTAATTACCAAAAGCCTGTAACGCTATGCTCGGGCGACCTGTGGTTGTAAACGCGCCAAGTCCGTAGCTTTGCCAGTTGTTGTAAGCCTCAGGCTCCCAATACCATACACCTAAACCATTACCATTTGCCACCGAGTTAACTTTGGTGATAATATCAGTAAGGAACGACCTTGTAATACCAGGCTGATCGGATTCCATACCCGCTTCAACAATCATACAAGGCGTGCCATAGCGAGACACCATATCGTTAATATTGGCCAGGCATTGCGCATCCAGCGAAGTATAATTAGCTGTGGTCGGATATAGCGACATACCTATAATATCCCATTTTGCGCCGTTGGATTTCAATCCGTCAAAAACATACCTGAATAAGCTATTATTAAAACCATTTGATACATGTACGATCACTTTGGTTGAAGGGCTGACAGATTTCACTGCATTATAGCCTGTGAGCACAAAGCCGGCGAAATTTGCCATGCTGCTGGTTGCCAACCCTGTTGGCCAAAGCATACCGTCGTCTACTTCATTACCTACCTGCACCCAATCAGGCGTTATGCCATTAGTTTGCAGGGTATCCATTACGTGTACGGTATAATTGTACAACGCAGTTTTCATATCTGTAAAATTTAAGGCCGACCATGCTGCCGGGGTTGGCTGTTTGCCAGGATCAGCCCACGAATCACTGTAGTGGAAATCGATAAGCACCTTCATGCCGGCATTTTTTGCCCTGATAGCTTTTTTAACTACATCGGCAGTGTTGCACCAGCCATCGCTTGGGTTTACCCACGCCCTTAGCCTGATGGCATTTACACCAACGCTGCCCATTAAAGCAAACAAGTCCTGCTGCTGCCCGCTGGTATTATAAAATTTGTATGATGACGCTTCCATCTGCGTTACCCAGCTCACATCTGCACCTTTAATAAAGCTGGAAGATACCGTCGGCGCTTTGTAAGTGGTATCCTGCTGCTGCTGTTGTGGCTGATTATTGCCGCTTTTTGAACACCCCACTGCCGTGCATAAAATTACAAATGCGGCACTTACCCATCCTGCGTTTCTCATTCCCTTACGTTCTTGAATTTCTTAATTGGTTTATAACAATAACAAATATATAAAATAATTAATAACTGTATAAAAAACACTTTATTTTTTATGATATAAAAATAGCCTGCAATATAATATTACAGGCTACACTAATTACTAAAGCGAAAACAGGCGGTAAGCCAAAGTAAGGTTGAATAAATTAATCCGTGTATGCGAATTTTCTTCGGGGCCATAAGCGATTTTGTTGAGGCCTGCTTCATATCGCAGATCAACTGATAACGCCCGGATATCGATGCCTGCTCCTACTACCCAAGCGTAATTTTGATCTTTAAAATCCAGGCGGGCAGCTTCGCCGGCAGCATCAGAAAATGAATTGTCTTTATTGATAGCAAATGAAACCAGCGGACCGGTATAAAACCTGCCGCCTAAACCCAACGCGCCAACTTTACCGCCAAAAAGCAGCGGTACGTCTAAACTGGTAAGATGTGCCTTTGTGGTAACGGTTTGGTTATTATTGTTATAGCTAACGTTTACATCTTTCCCGGTTACATAAGCTTCAGGCTGAAAGTTGAAGCCCAATGCGCCGAACCTGGCCCAAATACCGCCAATGTACCCGGCCTGGTTGCTATTTTGAAAAGGGCCGCTTGATGGAAAATTGGTAAGGTTAACTCCACCCTTCAGGCCGAATGCAAAGCTCGGCAGCACTTGCGCTGATGCCATCCCGGCAAAAAATAAACAAACGATAAGTGTAAGTATTAATTTCTTCATAAGCTTAAAGGTAATTTGATGTTAGAAAAACGCCCGGTATTAAGTTTTATTGCCTTAAAATGAGGTTTTTGTGTTGGGATATCCGGCCCGCACCACCCGTGGCGCGAACCGGACATGTGAATATTATCTGACGATAAATTTATAAAAATTTAATAAATACCAAATAATATTTAAAAATATTTAGAATGACAATTTCCCCTGGTAATAATCAAGCACTTTGCTATATACCAGGTAATCATATTGGGCTGCTATAAATGATATAGTGGCCGAGTCCATATTGTTTTTAGAAGTAATATAATCCACTGAATTTAACACGCCCGACTCAAAGCGTATTTTTGATATACGGAAACTTTCGGTATAAGCTTTTACCTCTTCATCAAGCGCCTGGTAGCGTTTATAAGCCGCGATCATGTTATAATAAGCCTGTTCAATGCTCTGCCTTACCACTATTTTAGTGTTATCTTCAATATATTTATCGTTCAACAGATCGAGTTTGGCGTTAGACATTGCATTCCTTTTTACGCCATTTGTAAATATTGGGATGGTTAACCCGAGGCTTACCTGCGTACCATAGTTATTACGAAACTGATCTGAATAGCTCGAGGTGTTTGAATTTGTATAGTTGGTGTTTAAGGAGTAACCGCCGACTATTGATGGATATAATAATCCCCTATAGTATTTCACTTCCTTTTCTGCGCTCTGGCGCTGCAAAGTCGCGGCTTTTATCTCTGCCAGGCTATTTAATGCTGTTTGGTATACCGTTTCGGGATCAGCATCCTTGTCGCCTTGCAAATCTGCCGCATTTAAAGGCGCCAGCGTGGCATACCTGTCATATGGAATATTTAACACCTGAAACAGGCTTAGCATAGCCGAGCTAACATTGTTTTGAGCGGTTACGAAGCTAACGTTCGCCTGTTGTAACGAACCGCGCAGATCATAAATGGTGGAAGCGGTTATGTTGCTTCCTTCTTTTTCCAACAACTCTCCCCTGTCGTCCTGCTCTTTTGCAAGGGCCAGTGTGCTCTTGGCGGCGCTCAATTGCTGCAAAGCATCAAGCACTTGCAGATAACTGGTGATAACATTTACGGTAACGACGTCTTTGGCCGCCTTAAAATTCATCTTGCCGGCCTGGAAAGCTAACGATGCTTGCTTAATGGCATTTTGATAAGCCAGACCGTTGAAAATAGTTACGTTGCCCCCTAACCCATAGTTATCATAAGTTACCGACTGATTAACATAGGTATTGGTAACCGGGCTGATAGAGCGGCCAGTAGTAACATAACGGCCTGCATTACCGCTCAGGTTAGGGATCATATTTTCTTTTTGCTGCAACAGGTTGATCCGTGCCCTTTCTGCAGAAACTGAATCCTGCTGTACAGTAAGGTTATTTTTTATGGCTATAGAAAGACACTTTTGCAAGTCATAAACCGTAGCTGTTGAATCTGCCTGTTGCGCTTGTGCGTCAAAGCCGATCGCTACCAGTAAAAAAACATATAGATATTTACGAAATAACATTTTTTGTATTTGAAAGAATTAAAGTTTTATTGACGATTCTATTTTACCATCCAATAAGTTAATGATACGACTGCCGTAGGTGGCATTTTTTTCGGAGTGCGTTACCTGTATAATGGTTACGCCATCTTCCTTGTTCAGTTTTTTGAAAAGCTCCATGATCTCTTCGCCCTGCCTCGAGTTAAGGTTACCGGTAGGCTCGTCAGCCAACAATAACCTTGGCTTTGCGATCAGCGCGCGGGCAATGCCCACCAATTGTTGCTGCCCGCCGGAAAGCTGCGCCGGGAAAAGATCTTTTTTGCCCACAATCTGGAAACGGTCCAGTATATCGGCTACCATCGCTTTGCGCTCGCCGCTTTTATAGTCCTGGTAAATAAGTGGTGTTTCGATGTTTTCATACACGGTCAGTTCATCAATAAGATGGTATGCCTGGAAAACGAAACCAATATATTTTTTATACAATGCCGAACGTTGTTTTTCCTTAAGCTGGTGCACAGCCTGTTCCATAAAATAATGGTAACCTTCCGAAGGTTCATCAAGCATGCCGATGATGTTTAGCAGAGTTGATTTACCCGAACCTGATGGCCCCATTATCGAAATGAATTCGCCTTCTTCAACCTCGAGGCTGATGTTGTTCAGTACAATGTTTTTTGTACCGCCAGCCATGAAGTATTTGGAAATATGCTGAAGTGATAACATGTATTAATGATTTATTATGAGTTACTTTTTTTATTACTGATGCCAAAATAGCTAATTAATTACCAATAATATAAACAATTGACAATCAATATATTATTAATAAATCATTAATGAATACTGTCCGTTAATGTAACACGGAGCGTTCGGTTATGATACAGTGGGGGGTTAGAGATTGGAGATTAGTTGATTAGAGATTAGGCGCTGCAGTATATCGTCTGTCTATCTTTTCCTAATCTCTAATCTCCAACCTCTAATCTCTATTAACTAATCTCTTACTCCGACCTCAGACTCTTCACAGGATTCATCATTGCGGCTCTCATCGTCTGGAAGCCGGATGTGAACAGTGCCGTGATGAGCATACCCGCGCCGCTGATGGCGAATATCCACCAGCTTATGGTTGTACGGTCGGCAAATGTTTGCATCCATTGGTTCATAGCATACCATGCGCCTGCTGTTGCCAGTATAAATGCAAGCAGTATAAGTACTACCATTTCTCTTGAAAGCAGCATAACGATCTGTGATACCGTTGCGCCCAGCACCTTGCGTACACCTATTTCCTTTGTGCGCTGGTTTGTGGTATATATGGCCAAGCCGAACAAACCAAGGCAGCTGATAAAAATACAAACACCCGTGGCCCAGGTAAGCAATGTTGAGACGTGCTGCTCGGTGGTATACATTTTGGCGATGCTCTCGTCAAAGAAATAATACTGAAAATCATCGTCAGGATATAATTCTTTCCAGTTTTTTTGCATTGCTGCTATAGCGGTTTTCCATTCATTGCCACCTGCTGTTTGCGGTTTTAAAGCGATATGCACAGTGCCCTCCCATTGTGGGTCCTGGGGATAAATCGCCATAGGTTTTATTGGCGCATGTAATGAGCCCTGGTGGAAATCTGCCACTACGCCAACAATCTGCTTGCCTCCTCTTGTACCAAACTTTATTAGCTTACCTATAGCCTTTGCCGGGTCGGTAAAGCCCAAAATGTGCGCATAAGTGCTATTAATAAGCATTTTGCCGGCTGTATCGGCAAGGGTGATGTTCCTGCCTGCCAACAACTTTATCTGGTATACTTTAATATAATTCTCATCGCCGGATTTATGATAGAGTTCGGTCCTTATTTCTTTTTTCCCATCAGTATAAGTAACATCATTTGAGCTCCATCCGCCGGATGAAGGCACATCGCCACCAAGGCTTAACAATTGCACCTGCGGCATATTTTTCACCTCGTTTACAAAGACTTGTTTTTTGCCCGGTTTTGATTTCCAGGGTAATTCC
>JABDAU010000035.1 GCA_013289045.1 Bacteroidota bacterium
CGCAAATGGGTAAAATGGAGTTGATGGCCTCAACAACCTGGTAGTCGTTGTTTACCGCGTTGCGGATAAATGTAAAACCGGTTACTTTCATGCCAGTAGATAACAGTGGCCTGCAAGTTGGTCAAAAAAGTTGGGAAATAAATGTTAAAATATGTTTAATCCAACCGTCCGGTTGTTTCCGCACAGTAGCGACAACAAGGGTTATTTCCTCAAAATATATTTCAGGTACAAGTGCCTGAAATAATCAACGCTGATATAATCCAGGAAAGTCCATTGAGGGAAGCGTGTCCTTTGCAGGTTTTTTAAAAAACCGATGATCATGGTAAGTAGTATCAGCGCTACAGCTATGCAAAAGATGACAATGATTATGGAAATGTAGGTGCTCATGCTAACGTATAAAGTTGTTTTTCACCTTTCTACGTTAATTTTACCGGCGAGGTTACTCCGGTTAGCGATAAAAATGCAACTAATATGTAATTTGACTGCAAAAAGTTTAACCGCTATTATCCTACGGCTTAAACAGATACTATTTTTTAACCCAGCCGTCCTTTAAAGTTACGGTACGGTTAAATACCAGTTTATCAGCCTTGCTGTGGTTTTTATCCAGCGTAAAATATCCTTTTCGCATAAACTGGTAACCAACACCTGGTTCGGCCTTGGCCAGTTCAGGCTCGATATAGGCTGTTTCGATGATATGCAGGCTATTCGGATTCAGGTAACTCTTAAAATCTCCTTCCTCGTTTGAAGGATCTTCCACCTGGAATAAACGGTCGTACAGTCTCACCTCGGCAGTTTTTGCATGCGGAACGCTCACCCAATGGATAGTCCCCTTAACGCTGATCCCGCTGCTGTCGCCGCCAGATTTTGATTCAGGGATATGCGTACAATGCACTTCGGTAACATTGCCTTCGGCGTCCTTTACAAAGCTTTCACATTTTACAATGTAGGCGTTCTTTAAACGCACCATCAGGCCAACGCCCAAACGGAAAAATTTCTTCGGCGGAATCTCCATAAAATCCTCGCGTTCAATCCACAGTTCTCGACTGAAAGGGATTTCCCTGCCGCCATCGCCATCTTCGGCTTCCGGGTTATTCTCGCCGTACATCATTTCCGTTTTGCCTTCCGGGTAATCGGTGATCACCAGCTTTATCGGGTCGAGTACCGCCATCCGGCGCCAGGCGCTTTTGTTCAGGTCCTCGCGGATGCAGAACTCCAGCAGACTTACGTCTATCATGTTCTCGCGTTTGGCCACGCCAATGCGTTCGCAAAATTCACGAATCGATTTCGGCGTATAACCCCTCCGGCGCAATCCGCTGATGGTCGGCATACGCGGGTCGTCCCAATCCTCCACATGGCCTTCTTCAACCAGCTGCAACAGCTTGCGCTTGCTCATCACGGTATAGGTCATGTTCAGGCGGGCAAATTCATATTGTTTGGATGGGAACAAGTTCAGCTCCTCAATAAACCAATCGTACAAAGGCCTGTGCGGTATAAACTCCAGCGTACAAATAGAATGCGTGATCTGCTCAATAGCATCCGACTGCCCGTGCGCGAAATCATACATCGGGTAAATGCACCAGGCATCGCCGGTACGGTGATGATGCGCATGTTTAATGCGGTACATGATCGGGTCGCGCATATGCATGTTCGGCGAAGCCAGGTCGACTTTTGCGCGTAACACTTTAGCGCCATCCGGATATTTGCCGGCTTTCATTTCGGCAAACAATGTTAAATTCTCTTCTATACTGCGGCTGCGGTATTGGTTTGGCTTGCCCGGTTCGGTAGGCGTACCTTTTTGGGTGGCAATCTCCTCCGGGGTGCTGTCATCCACATAAGCCAACCCTTTTTTGATCATCGCTACCGCGAGTTCATATAGCTGGTCGAAATAATCTGATGCGTAAAGTTCCTCGGCCCATTCAAAGCCCAGCCATTTCACATCGGCTTTTATGCTGTCAACATACTCCACATCCTCTTTCACCGGGTTGGTATCATCAAAACGGAGATTGGTTTTGCCATTGTATTCCAGCGCCAGCCCAAAGTTCAGGCAAATGGATTTGGCATGCCCGATGTGCAGGTATCCGTTCGGTTCCGGCGGGAAACGCGTAAGTACACGCCCGCTGTTTTTACCCTCGCGGATATCCTCCTCAATTATCTCCTCAATAAAGTTTAACGATCTCTCTTCAGCCATATGAAGAGCAAAAGTAGCAAATACAGGCTGAAAAGTTGTATTAAAACGTATGTTTTACAGTTATGGACTTATAAATGGAACGAAAGGTTAACTATCTTTTTTTAACCGGCGGTCTGCTTCGTAATGTATTTGTTCTGGGAATTGATACTGGGTTCCTTGAAAAACCCCTTGAAGAAGGCCTTGGCTGTTGCGGCGCAACATTTCCTCTTTGACCACCCATCGGTTGATTAAAAGTTCGGTGATTAGAGGCGGGCAATACAGTACGGGGCCTGAATATTTGACCACGACTATTCCTAATGGCCCTGTTTTGGTAATGACTTATACCGCCGCCGCCCACAAATCCTGTACGCCTGTATAAATTTGCAGGGTTGTAGTAGGGATGTACCGTCATTCCCATATAAGTGTGGTGTAACGGCTCCGTAAAGTAATAATGTGGCAGTAGGTTAGCATTTACCGTTACATACCCTCCGGTAATAAAACCACGAAGAAATCCCCTGGACCTAAAAGAAGCATTTACAGTTGTACTTCGATTTTCGTTTATAGTAACTACACCAACCTTTTCTCCATTATATTTGCGTATTCTTATTTTATACTCTCCTGTAGCAAGCGGATAATTATTCAGCGGTAGGGTACCTACTTGTATATCATTTACAAACACTATGGCGCCGTTATCATCCGGGGAATTATTAGTTATATTTAAATAGCCGCCTTGCGGATCAAGGTTGCGTTCGACCGAGACAGTAGATGCAATGTTTACATCTACATCAATATTTTGGGTTGTATAATTGTTTGAGCTTATTTGCAAGCTGTGACGTCCTGGCGTAGTTTCAAATTCCTGGCCATTTGTATATTCAATTGGCTGGCCATCTAGTGCTACTTCGGCATCAGCAGGTACTATTTTAAAAACGAAGTATGATTTTGATTCAGAAAGATTTTTATTTGCTTCCTGATCAGGAATAATTTGTACCGGCGTAAGGCCTTCAAGTGCGTTTTCCTTATGATTTTGAATGCTGAATATTTTAGGCTTCCTGTCTTCAAGCGTGAACGAATAATATATATCTAAAGATTTTTTGCTGGTATCTGCATCCCCAACACTTACACCGTCTTTTACATTTACTTTTTTTACAACATTGGCTATTAAAAAATAACGGTCTTTAGCATTATCATAATAAACATCGCTTATTTCTTTTATATCTGTTTCAATTATCCCGTCTATTTGGCCGAAGGTTTCCTGTATGTTATCAAAATAAATTTGCGAATCGTATTGTGGTTTGTGCAGTGCCGCATTATCACTCTCAATCATGGTGTTGTCAACAAAGTAATCATTTTGAATTTTTGATATAATTTTGTCTTTTTCTTCACCGGTCTTTTTTATATTTAACAACAATCCATAATCATAAAAATAAGCATCCAGCTGCATTTTGCATTGCTCTTTTTTGTCATTGACAGTAGCTTCAGTTAACGGCGACCCGACATACGCTACCCAGGCAAGTGAAAATAATACAGGTATAAGCAATAACAGTTTTTTCATAAAGCATTATTCGATTAAATGATTCTTTTTGAAATCATCCTTTTCCTGTTCATTCATTTTTTTTATCGAGGCTATCAGCCACCCCGAATTATAATCCACTCTAAAAAAATCTTTGACAGTAAAAAACCAGCCGGCCACTTGTAAAAAATTAAAATCAACAGTCTTTATTTGTTTAAACTGAATGTCGCCATTTCTTACATAAAACAGAAAAGCACTTAATGCCTCAGCTTTATATCCATTCGAAGTATAAGCACTTATATCTTTTTGTTTTATCAGGGCTTTTGACAATTCCGAGAAATTCACCTCATGATTCATTGGGTTAATGAACAACGATGCTGCTTTAGCATTTTGAGGTATTGTAAATAAGTCACTTTGCACAGCATCAATAACCCAATTGTAACCGTTATTTCCCGAGGTTTCAGGCTTTAAAATAATGTTTACAATCTTTTCTTTATTCCGGTACAAAAAAACACAGTGTGCAACCGCATACCAGTTTTTATCTTTATAGGATAGTTTTACTTTGTTTTTATCATCACATACATATTTAATAAAAGCCATTGCGTTAGGGTTACGGCGCAAAGCAGTGTCTTTAAGATTCAGTAGACTGATAAGATTTTTATACCTGTTTGGTGATGTGTCGCTTCTAAAAGAAAGATGTTCCTGAAAATTAAAACGATCAATAAATTGCGACAGGTCTTTTACCTGGTAATGCGCTAATTCTTGTAAAAAATGATCGTCATAGGGTGTTATTGCCTGCGCAATGCAGGCATAGCCAGCAAAGAGGAAAAAAACAAAAAGTATGATCTTTTTAATCATAATGTGGCTTCCTGAACATGAATATCTCCAAGTTTCACGTCCCAATAATCAGCGGGCTTAACCCCATTATATGATTGCTTTTTTACAAGACTTATCTGGATACTTTTTTTCACCCAGTTATTAACCTGTTTGTGGATTTCAGTATTACCAACGGTGGCAGAAAACTTTTGAAATATCATGGCAGTAGCATAGTAATTACCATCTTTCCCTTTCTGAAATCCGCTTATTTTGAAATTGTACCACGTGATATTTACCTTAGTATAAGGTAAATTCATTAACCTAAAAAGATATTCCTTAATGGAGGGCCGTACTATAACAGACGGATCTTTTAAAGAGCTTACTTCTACAATATTCACATCAGGGTCGCTGAAAAGAGCAAGCGCATTATTAATATATTTCTTCCGCAGATAAGTAGAAATATTTTTATCGGCTATATGCTTAACATGGCCTGCAAAATCTATCACATCATCTTTGGCCTGCTGGCTAAAAGCAGCCATTTGATTATCTGTTAAAGTTGTATCCACCTGGCTCGCATCATCGTTTTGAGCGCGCGATGGCGTACTATACAGAATGCCTGCTATTAATATTAAAAACCAGTAGTATTTAGTTGCCTTTTTCATTAGTAGTTTCATGTACATAGAGGTCATAAATTTTTCCGTCTTCAAATTTTTTAGCGCTGTCAATAGCTACAATTCTTGTAATGTTATCTGGTGTAACTATAAGGCTTTCAAGGTAGGCATGGATATTTTTTACCCCCGTAGCTGTATTCCTATTGTAAGTATACACTTTGGCATCCGGATCAAATTTTTTAAGTATGCTTTCCTTTAATACTTCTTTTTCCTCGGCATTCAGCGTCCCATTCACAAGGTTTTGCATATTCTGTGCAAGATTGCCGGAATAAACCGGGTGACGGGTTGCAACGCGTGCTGTAGTTGTAGCTTTTACCGGCAGCGTGATGGGTACGGGCGCGGCAGGGGATGAGGCTGCAGGTGCACTATTGCTAACAGAATCTTTAATTTGCACTTGTGCATCCGTATTTGCCGGTTTGTACAGAATAATAATTTTTGATACTTTTTTCTCGCAAACTAAATTTGCAACAGCATTCCGCAGATCATTAATATTATCAAAGCTTTTTATCCCGGCTATGGGTTGCGGGTTTTCAGAAAAAATGAAGGTTTCGTTTTTTTGCTTGTCCTGGCTGAGAAAAGTATTAAAGTCGAAATTTTTATTTATAGCGGTGTTTAACCAAGCAGGAGCGGTTTCTTTTTCAAAAAATTTATTCAGGCTTCGCTCCACCGCTTTTATTTTAGTGTAATCTGTAGCTTTATTGTTTTCATAATCGAGCACGATCTTATTGGCCTCCCCAATGTCTGCCCTTAATATATTTAGCGGATAAAACGTCAGGTCTTGTTTTGGAGTGCACGCGTCCTGAATCGGTTCAACGATATCCTGTATGTCTTTAGGGTAATGATTATTGGTCGAATCACTATTTGCCGGTCCAAAGAAAACTATATTCATTTCAGTTCCCCGTACAGGCTTTGGTCGGCAACTGGTCAATAAGCAAGCAGCCGGTAAAAGCAGACTTAAAAAAAAGTGATATTTCATCAGTTTAGGATTAATAGGCAAGTTGTACTTCTTTACACTGTGCAACAACCGCTTCTTTTGCCTGGTCGTTTGTTTGTGCAATGAAGAGTTGATTAATTTCGGGGTCGATAAGTAAGCCGGAATAAACAAGGTAAACATTGTTCATATCGACAATTCTGTTTATCCTGAAATGAGTCTCGTTTTTGTACTGATCATTGATCGTTCTTATCTTATCGATCGCAATATCCCATTCCGTAACTTTTTCGCCTATAAACTGCCGGGCTGATGATGCCGGCACATATTGGGCAGGATAGATGAGCTGTTTCTCATTATTATATTCGTATTCACGTATAAAACAATCTGCCCTGGTCCGCCACTTATTAAGCTGTTTTTTTAATGCGGGCCTAAATAGCGTTAGATAAGCAAAAAATATTTTGGTAAAATATATGTGTACAACAACACCAAATATTATAATAAATAAGATAAAACGGCCCAACGGTACTAAGAAGATATCGCTTTCGAGAACGCTATAGTATACGGCAAATTTGGATAAGCCGAGTAAAATGATCAAGCCGCTGAAAACCAGATTTACCTTTTTAATATATTTTTTCTTTTCTATTTCCTGCTTAATAAGGTCAGATTCGTTACTTCCGCAAAGGTGTTGTTTTACCTGTAGTACCAATATTTGGGCATCTATTTTCGACTCCGGGTCTTTTTTTGCTAATATAAAAATGGGGAATAAAGCGAAAATAAAATCAGCTGCGGATAAAGCAATGATCGCCAAAATGCCAAGGCCTTCATCATTTATCTGGAATGCAAGCAAAGCCTCTAAAACAATCAATATGCAAACCATTAAAATAGTTATAAAAACGCTTTTAATATTGCCATATAATGATGGGATTTGTTTGCCGTTTACAGATACGTTTGATTGAGGCAATGCTACCCAATGGTTTAGCAATTCACTTTTGGGGAAAAAATCGGTTGTGCTGTCGTAGATATTTAAAGCCATAATAAAAAATTAAACAAATAAATAATCCGGCCCACATAGCAAGCCTGTCCGGGCTGGATTTTTATCCCCGGCACTCATCTCCCATGGGAGAAATTTTAAACACGTTTATAATAAAGAAACCTTTTTGTGATAGCTGAAAACTCCTGAAGAAAGAAGTCCGGCATAACCGCTAACAGCTGTTTAGCTTTACGAATATATTATTTAAAAAATTATATAACAAATTATATCTATATAATTATCAGTTTATTACGAGCCTGTAACTATTAGTATTGAAACTTTTATTTCTAATTTATTCGAAAAGAAATATATTCCTTTTGCGAAAAAGCGGGGAAATAATTCCTGCTAATACGCAAACAAATTGAAGGAAAAGGACACAGGCAAATTATCCGGCCATATACAATAACTCCAATAGTAAATCATACAGCGTTAGGAGCACAATGGTACCATGCGTTATTATGGTTATGGATTGGGTTACTTTGAAATAGTCTATTCTCACTCCATTTCCCTATCTTCCCCAACCTTATTACACAATTTCAATTACTTTTACGTTTATAGTAATACGGTTTAACAGCGCCTATGCACGCTACTGATAATTATGATTTACTGATCGTCAAGATCAACACCTTCATCCGCAAGTATTATTTCAATAATCTTTTGCGGGGGCTCATCTTTTTGGGTTCAGGGCTGTTTTCGGCTTATGTGGTGATCACGCTGGGCGAGTATTTCGGCAATTTCAGTGTATTGCTGCGTACCGTCCTGTTTTACTTTTTTATCCTGTTGAATCTCGGGCTCATCACCTGGCTGGTTATCCCTTCGTTGCTGGCCTGGCTTAAACTCAGCAAAACATTATCGCATGATGAAGCGGCCGCAATTATCGGCAAACATTTTACAGACGTAAACGATAAGCTGCTCAACACGCTTCAGCTAAAAAAACAAGCTGCTCTTGATGACAAACACCGTGCCCTCATCGAAGCCAGCATCGACCAAAAGATCGAGTTGCTTAAACCGGTAAGCTTTCCATCCGCAGTAAACATCCGCGAGAATAATAAATACCTTAAATGGATCATCATACCTGTAGCCGTTATCTGCCTCATTGCCCTGGCAGCGCCATCCGTTTTAACGGAAAGCACCAAAAGGCTCATCAGGCATAATGAATATTTCGCACCGGTAGCGCCGTTTCAGTTCAATGTGTTGAATTCTTCGCTGAATGCTGTTCAGGGCCAGGATCTGAAACTCGATGTAAAACTCACCGGCGATAAGATTCCAGCCGATGTTTATGTAGAGCTGTCCAATAACACCTTCAAGCTGGATAAACAGAATCTCAGCCATTTTCAATACCTGTTCACCAACCTGCAGCAAAACACTACGTTCCGGCTTACGGCAAACGGATTTACCTCTGCGCCTTATGAGATCAAAGTTAATCTCCGTCCGTCGTTATTACATTTTGATGTGGATCTCAACTATCCGGCCTATCTCCATAAAAAACCGGAAACGGTTGCCAATGCCGGCGATCTAATTATCCCGGCCGGAACAACTGTCAATTGGCAATTCCATACCGAGCATACTACCGGGCTGGCTTTTTCTATCGGCAACAAAACCGAAAACATCAGCGAAAGCAGTCATGATGTGTTTACCCACCGCGAAAGGGTAGTAAATAATACCACCTACAAGATCAACCCGCAAAACACTTTGGTAAGGAACAGCGATTCGGCAAGCTATCGCATCAATGTCATCGCCGATGAGCCGCCGACCATCAATGTCGAAGAAAAACCGGATTCGGTAAGCATAAAGGTTTTTTATTTTGATGGAAAGATCCAGGATGACCATGGCTTTTCCTCGCTCCTCTTCTGCTATCGCACCGGAGCACCGGGTGATAAAAATGCGAAGCTCATTACCAGGCCGGTTAAAGCTGATCTGTCGCAAACCCAATCGGATTTCTTTTATTACTGGAACCTGAAAGACCTCGGCATAAAACCCGGCGACCAGGTAACCTACTTTTTCGAAGTCGCAGATAATGATGGTGTAAACGGCCCTAAAAAAGCACGCACCTCCGAGCGTATGCTCAATGTTCCGGACGCCAGGGAGCTGAACGAGCAGATGAACCAAAACACACAAGCCGTAAAACAAAAAATGGAATCGGCAGCGAAAATTGCCGGGCAGGTGGAGCACGATGCACAAAAGCTGAACGAAATGCTGCTCAACAAAAACTCGCTCACTTTTGACGAGAAAAAGCAGATCCAGGACCTGCTGCAGAAAAAACAAGACCTTGATAACCTGGTAAAAGAGATCCAGGATGAAAATAAAAAGAACAATTATAACCGCCAGGAAAATCAGCAGCAGTCGCAGGAGTTAACTGAAAAGCAAAAGCAGATGGACAAGCTCATGAACAACGTCCTCGACCCGAAAATGCAGCAAATGCTTCAAAACCTGCAGCAGCTTTTACAACAAGACCAGAAGGATGCCACGAGGGACAACCTGGCGAAAATGCAGTCGGACAACAAATCCCTGCAAAAAGAATTGAGCCGGATGCTGGAATTGTATAAAAAATTGGCATTTGACCAGAAATTAGAACAAAATATAAATCAGCTTAACCAATTATCACAACAGCAGCAAAAGCTGGCCGGGCAGGATAAACAAAGCGGCGCTAACCCACAGCAGGCGCAGCAACAGCAGCAAAAACTGAATACTGATTTTAATGATCTGAAAAAATCGCTGGACGACCTGAAAAAAGAAAACGACCAGAACGGCGGCAAAATGGGTTTCCAGGATCCGAAAAGCGATGAGCAGAATATCGACCGGCAAATGCAGCAAAGCAGCGATGACCTGCAAAAAAACGATCCGTCGAAAGCGTCAAAGTCCCAACAGCAGGCAGCGGGCCAGATGAAGCAGCTGGCCGATAAAATGCAGCAGCAAAATGATTCGGCAGAAGGTGAAGAAACGCAAATTGATATTCAGCAGCTGCGCGAATTGCTGAAAAACCTTGTAAATAGCTCGTTTGCACAGGAAGATGTGATGCAGAAGCTAAAAGCAACCTTTCCTACCGATCCGGAGTATGTTATTTTGGCGCAAAAGCAAAAAGATATAAAAGACAATTTGAAAACTGCCGAAGACAGTTTATATTCGCTGAGTAAACGTGTACCGCAAATACAATCCACTGTAAACAAGGAAATTGCAGGGATTAACGAAAACATTGACAAAGCTTTGGGCTACCTGGGCGACAGGCAAACCCCCGAAGCTACCGGCCGGCAGCAATATGCCATGACTGCAATGAACAATCTGGCACTAATGTTGAATGAAGCATTACAGCAGTTGCAAAACGAAAAGAAGAACGGACAGGGAGGCAAGGGCAAAAAGAAGTCGCTTGCACAATTAGCACAGATGCAGCAGGAGCTTGAGCAGAACATGCAGAAAGCGAAACAACAGATGCAACAGCAGGGCCAACAAGGGCAAAACGGCCAAAAGCAGGGACAGGAAGGGATGAGTGAACAATTGGCGAAAATGGCGCGCCAGCAGCAAATGATACGCGAAATGCTGCAGGACATTAACCAGGATGAAAATAAAAACGGGCAGAACCCGTTAGGTAATCTGGATAAAATATCGCAGCAGATGGAACAAAACGAGCGCGATCTCGTAAACAAGCGCATTACCGATGAAACACTGAAGCGCCAGGCGGAAATAAAGACCAGGTTGCTGGAGGCCGATAAAGCAGATCAGCAGCGCGAACAGGACGATAAACGTGAAAGCAATGCAGGGAAAGACATGCCGCCGGGTTATATAAAGGCGCTACAGAACTACCAGCAGGCGAAGGCAAAACAAACGGAGCAGATAAAAACAGAGTCGCCGGCCTTGAATATATATTATAAACAAAAGATTAATTTATACTTTGATCACATTAATGCCAGATAGTATGGAACAGGACGATGTTCAGGCAGGACAATTGTATACGTTGCAGCTTCCTTCAACACAGGAAAGCATTACGCAATTGGAAGCTCTTATTGAAACTATAGCTGATAAATACAAGATTAGCGAAGACACCTTTGCTAATATGATGACCTGCCTTAACGAAGCGCTGATCAATGCCATTAAACACGGCAACAGGATGGATGCCGATAAAAAGGTGATCATTAATGCCGAAGTTGAGCCGAAGCGCATTGTTTGGACGGTTACCGACGAAGGCCCGGGTTTTGACTACACTAACCTGCCCGACCCAACAGCAGCCGAAAACATTGAGAACCTGACAGGCCGCGGTGTATTTATCATCAAACATCTCGCCGACCAGTGCATATTCAATGCCTCAGGCAATGAAGTTGAACTTCATTTTAAGATCTAATGCCCGCAATTAGTTTTTTCGAAGAGGACATACAGTTCAAACTTAAAAATAAAGCGCAGGTACGGCAATGGATAAGCAATACCGTTATTGCCGAAGGCTATAGGCTAAAAGAACTCACCTATATTTTCTGTTCGGATGCATACCTGTTGCAGATCAACCGGCAGTATCTCGATCACGACACGTATACCGACATCATCACCTTTGACAATTCCGAAGAGGAAGGCAGGATCATCGGTGATATTTTTATTTCTATAGAGCGCATCCGCGAGAACTCCGCAAAATTTAATGTAAGCGAAACCGACGAGCTTCACCGCGTCATCATTCATGGCGTTTTACATTTACTTGGCTACAAGGACAAAACGGCCGTAAGTAAAGAAAAAATGACACAAAAAGAGGATGAGTATTTGAGTAAAAGAAGTTTTATTAGCTAATTTTACCGCATCCATCTGTCACCAACATTTTAAAACATATGAAAATATTAGCAATCGCGCTCGCTTTCACATTCGCTTTTTTAAAAGCTGATGCACCGGCTTACAATTTCCAGTTAAAAAGTATTACAGGCAAGGATTTTAATTTGGCCCAATACAAAGGCAAAAAGATCCTGATCGTTAACACTGCTTCTAAATGCGGTTACACTCCGCAGTACAAGGACCTGGAAAAATTGTATGAAACCTACAAAGACAAATTAGTGATCGTTGGCTTCCCGGCTAATAACTTTGGCGGCCAGGAGCCAGGCACTGACCAGGACATCCAAACTTTTTGCCACGATAATTTCTCGGTTAGTTTCCCGATGAGTACTAAGGTTAGCGTAAAGGGTGACGATATCTGCCCGCTGTTCAAATATCTTACAACAGCACCAAACCCTGATTTCACCGGAGACATTCACTGGAACTTTGAAAAATTCCTGCTTGATGAGAATGGAAACCTCATTCACCGTTTCCGCTCACAAACCACACCGATGTCACCAGATCTGACTAAGTATTTGTAAAAGATTTTTTTCTTATCAGAAAGGCCACTAAATAAGTGGCCTTTTTTGTTTATACATGAAGCATATCAACGGGATAGAAACTTACGAAGTTTTAAAAACTTCGTAAATTTGGTGATAATCTGATGTGCAATTTGTTTTGACAAATTGTGTCAAAACAAATTTTGTCAAAATATTACTTTTGCTGTTGAGGCTGTGCATCTTGCGCTTTCTTTATCGAATCCTGCTGCGCTTTCTTCTTCTTGCTTTTAAAAAAGCCTTTCAGCAAAAAATTATGTTGTGCAGCTTGCAGGTCTTCATTAAGCGTGCTGCTTGTTTTATGTACATTTTGTATGGTCGATTTTGCTGATTTTACGGTAGCATCCAAATCTTTAGCCATCTTGTCATCATTCAGCATTCTGCCCAGGCTTCCCTTGCCATGATTAACCTTGGCCGTGATCTCCGATAGGTTTTGAATAAGGTCGCCTGCATTATCGGCGATCCTGGTTAACTTGGTCATCACCTTATCAACGTCCAATGGGTTTACAGTGATCAACTCGTCACCTTCTTTTATTTCTTCGGTACTGGTTAATCCCCCCGGCGCAATCACGATCAGCTTATCGCCCATCAATCCATCACTGCCGATACTCATTTTCGAGTCTCGCTTAATGAATTTCTTAACTGAGTTGTTCAGTGTCAGGCCAACTTTAACAGTACTATCATTTATGATAGCGATATTATCCACCACCCCAACATTTATACCGGCGAAACGCACATTATTGCCTATTACCAAACCGTTCACATTCCGGAATTTCCCGGATACATTAAATGTTGAGCTGAACAGGTTCTTTTTCTGCCCGATAAGGTACATAGCGGCTACCAGCACGGCTAACCCAACCAGTGCAAACAGGCCAATTTTTATTTTTTGAGATGCTGTCGTTTTCATTTCTCTTTGTTAAAATATGATCTTACAAATTCGTTATCCGAATGCTCCATGTCTTTAAATGTTCCTTCGGCTATATATTCACCGTCCTTCATCATTACCACGCGGTCGGCTGTTATGCGTGCGCAATCCATGTCATGGGTGATGATAATTGAAGTGGTCTTGTATTTCTTTTGCATGTCCATTATCAGCTTACTGATCTCCCGCGAGGTAACAGGATCAAGCCCCGTTGTCGGTTCATCATACAGCATGATCTCCGGGTTCACGATCAGCGTACGCGCCAGTCCGGCCCTTTTGCGCATCCCGCCCGAGAGGTCTGATGGCATTTTATCTATAGCGTCCGCCAAGCCCACGCTTTCCAGCACTTCATTTACCCGCTCATCTATTTCGTGCTGATCTTTCATTTTCAATACACGTGTAAGCGGAAATTCCATATTCTCGCGCACGGTCATCGAATCATACAAAGCAGCGCCCTGGAACAGGAAGCCGATCTTCATACGCAATTCTTTCAGCTCCTTTTCATTCAATTCAGGTACATTTTCGCCAAAAACTTTTAGTGTGCCGCTGTCCGGCGTTAGCATACCTACAATACATTGTATGGTAACCGATTTCCCCTCGCCGGACTTGCCGAGCACCACCACATTTTCGCCTTTGTGCACTTCCAGGTTGATATCTTTCAATACCTCTTTCTGGCCAAAGGACTTCTTCAGGTGTTTGATCTCTATGATCATCTCGCCCTTTCCTTTTGGGATTTCCTTCGCCATATGTTCCTTAACCGCTTCCATATTAATGATAAAATAAGATGCTGGTTAACTGAACGGCAATGGCATCGATGACGAAGATCCACAGCGAGGCGGTCACCACGGCCGAGTTTGCCGAGAGGCCCACACTCTCTGTACCACGGTTGGAGTTATAGCCTTTATAGCAGCCAACAAAGCCAATGGCGAGTCCAAAAAATATTGTTTTGACAAAAGCCGGCAAAAAATCGGAATAGTCGATGGAATAGATGCACTTGTGTATGTATAAAACGGCGCTTACATTGTCGTTGATATTGATGGCGAAGAAACCGCCTACCAAACCAATAAGGTCACCAATAATGGTGAGCAGCGGGATCATTAAAGTTGCAGCTAATATGCGGGTAACCACCAGGTATTGTATAGGGTTAGCGCCAGATACTTCCATGGCATCAATCTGTTCCGTCACTTTCATACTGCCCAGCTCTGCGCCAATGCTTGAAGAAATTTTGCCGGCGCATATAAGTGCGGTAATTACCGGGCCGATCTCGCGAATAAGCGATACGGAAAGTGTTTTGGGTAACATACCCTCCTGGCCAAAAGAAGCCAGCGACGGGCGCAATTGTAAAACAAGCACCGCGCCCATTATGAACGAAGTGATGCCCACCAGCATCATGGATTTATAACCGATCTCATAACACTGGCGGACAAACTCCGACCATTCAAATCCTCCTGAAAATATATTGCGAAAAAAGCGACCGAAAAATAACCATTGATCACCAATGCTTGCAAACCATTTCCGCCATCCTGTAAGTTCAATATCCTGCGTGGCCATAAGTTTTTATTTAATGACTGTTAACAACAAATAGCCTTGTATTTGTTTTCAATCGCTCAAATAAATTAACCCCTGGCAACTGGTACCGGCTTAATACATGGGAACTTCAATAAACAGCAAACGAGAGTTAGCTTCGGTTTTAATTGTAAGTGAACTGGTATCATAAACACCTAAACCGTCCCTTTTGTTTAGCGTGGCGCCATCTACCTGCGCGCCGCCTTCAATTACGAATATATAAACGCCGTTTCCGGGTACTTTTATGTCGTATTTAAACTCGTGGCCCTGCTCAAAATCACCCATGGAGAAAGTAGCATCCTGGTTGATCCATAAGCCGCCGGTTGTTGCGTCGGGCGATACTAATGTTACCAATTTATTGGGCTGCAATTCGCCGGTAAAGTCTTTCTGGTCATATCTTGGTTTAATATTGCGTTCTTTAGGGAAAACCCAGATCTGCAACGTGTTAGCAGAATCGGTTTTGGAATGATTGTATTCGGAATGCGTTACGCCCGAACCTGCCGACATGGCCTGCACCTCGCCCGAATGGATCACACCGATATTGCCCATGCTGTCGCGATGCTCTAAAGCGCCGGAGATGGGGATGGTAACAATTTCCATGTTATCATGCGGGTGTGTACCGAAACCGGTTCCGCCGGTAATAACGTCGTCGTTCAAAACCCGTAAAGCGCCGAAATGCACTTTTTCAGGATCATAATAATTAGCAAAGCTGAATGAGAAATTAGCTTTCAGCCAGCCGTGGTCACTCTGTCCGCGTTCATTAGCGGGATGGAATATTTTTTTCATGTTAAGCCCCCTCTAAATCTCCCCCGGAAGGGGAGACTTTTGGATTGATTTTTTAAATTTTAAATGCTTTACGATTGTTATCAATTGATTTAGTTGTTTTCTTACTAATCTCTAATCAACTAATCTCCAATCTCTAATTATATGTTACAACACACAATTCTTATTCCACAAATTAATTATGCTTATTTTTGCCCCTTGAAAATCAAAGGTATGGCACATAAGGCAGTTTTAGCGGGCGCAACCGGACTTATTGGCAGTGAGCTGTTAAAAATTCTGCTTGCCGAGCCTGATTATAGTGAAGTTTTGGTAGTTGCCCGGAAAAGCACAGGCGTCAGCCACTCAAAATTATCAGAATTAATTATTGATTTTGATAAGCTTGATGATCATGCAAATGCCATATCAGGGCATGCTATTTTTTCTTGCCTGGGCACTACGCTGAATAAAACACCGGATAAGAATCTTTATCGCAAAATAGATCATGATTACCCGGTTAAGCTGGCACAATTAGCCGCACAAAACGGCGTTGAACAATATCACCTGGTATCGTCAATCGGTGCGAATAGCAATGCATCCAATTATTATACCCGGTTTAAGGGTGAGACGGAAGAAGATGTAAAGGCATCGGGTGTAAAAAGCGTTCATATCTATCAGCCATCATTAATTACCGGCGACCGGAAGGAATTCAGGCTGATGGAGAAGATCCTGGTCGGCCTGAGCGTTGTGATCAATCCATTATTAGTAGGAAGTCTTAAGAAATACAGGAGCATTGCAGCGAAAACCATCGCGCAGGCCATGTTCAATCAATCCATAAAAAACAGCGAGGGGATATTTGTATACCCTTCCGATAAAATAAAAGAATTAGCGTGAGCACATATATATCAGTTGAAAATCTCGGTCATTCCTTTCATGACAAATGGTTATTTCGCAACATCACCATCGGTGTAAACCGTGGCCGCCGTGTTGCATTAGTTGGCGTGAATGGCGCAGGGAAATCTACCTTGCTTAAATTATTGGCTGGCGAATTCCTGCCTACAGAGGGTAAAGTTGTCCGCAGTCGCGATTTGCGGGTAGGTTACCTGGAACAGGATCCGTTTTTCAAAAATGCCGTAACCATCAGTGATTACATTTTCCATGCAGATAATGTGCAGCAGCAGGCCATCCGTAAATACGAGGAATTGTTAGAGAACGACCCGGACAACGCTAAAGCCATTGATAAGGCGATGGAAGAACTGGGTGATGTGGATGCCTGGGAATATGAATATAAGATCAAAACCATTTTGGGCAGGCTGGATATCCATCATCTCAACCAAAAGATCGATACACTTTCCGGCGGGCAAAAGAAACGTTTGGCGTTGGCCAAGCTACTCATTGAAGATCCGGACATGTATGTGCTGGATGAGCCGACCAACCATTTGGATATCGACACCATTGAGTGGCTGGAGAAATTACTGACCGAAGGCAACAAAACCATCCTGATGGTTACGCACGACAGGTACTTCCTGGACAACGTATGTAACGAGATTTTGGAAATAGACCGTGGGAAGATCATTCCCTATGTAGGCAATTATCAATATTACCTTGAAAAGAAGGCCGAACGCGATAGCACTGAAGAATTACAATTCCACAAAAATAGCAACCTGCTGAAAAAAGAGCTGGAATGGATGCGCCGTCAGCCACAGGCACGTGGCACCAAATCAAAGGCGAGGATTGATGCATATTATGAGTTGGAAGAAAAAACCAAGGGCTTTGGTGGCAAGGATAAGGTGGAACTGAGCGTAAAAACCGCAAGGCAGGGAAATAAGATAATGGAACTGCACAATGTAGGTAAATCATTTGAAAATCAGCACCTTATCACTAATTTTAACTACATTTTTAAAAAAGGAGACCGAATTGGCGTTGCCGGAAAGAATGGCAGCGGTAAATCGACTTTATTGAACATGATCACCGGCGCAATGCATCCTGATAAAGGTGAGATCATCAAAGGTGAGACAACGGTGATCGGGTACTTCCATCAATCCGGTATTGTGTTTAAGGAAGACGAGCGGGTGATTGATGTGGTAAAGAATGTCGCTGAGTTTATTACTATGGCCGATGGCAAAACTATCTCAGCCTCTGCCCTGCTCACCCTGTTCTTGTTTCCACCTGCCAAGCAGTATGGGTTTATTGCAAACCTGAGCGGCGGTGAAAAGAAAAGGCTGCAGCTGATGAGCATCCTGATGAAGAACCCGAACTTGCTGATCCTGGATGAGCCCACAAATGATCTGGATATTGATACGCTGAACGTGCTGGAAGAATTCCTGACCAATTATACCGGTGTACTGATGATCGTATCGCACGACAGGTACTTGCTGGATAAAATGGCTGAGCAATTATTCATCCTGGAAGGAAACGGACAGGTAAGGATCTATAATGGCAACTATTCTTCCTATCGCCTGGAACTCGAAGAAGCCAAACAAGTAAAAAAAGCTGAACCGGTTGCAGCGCCTATTATCGTAGCACAGCCAAAGAAAAGCAAGCTGAGCTACAAAGAGACAAAAGAATACGAGACACTGGAAAACGAGATCACCAATATTGAAGTAAAGATAAAACGTTGCAATGATGAGTTGAATGTTACCGGTGTTTCTACAGATAAACTGAATTCGATACTGGCGGAAATAGCACAGCTAAACAAAGATCTCGATAATAAAACCATGCGCTGGTTAGAGTTAAGCGAACTAAAAGAATCATAATGAAGACATCGGATATCATCGCTTCGTTAGGCGTTACCATATTATTGATAGCGTTCTTCCTGAATATAATCGGGAAGCTTTCCGCTAAGAGCAAGCCCTACACCTTAATGAATTTTATAGGTGCAGCTATCTGCGGGTTCGCATCTTACCTTATAAAATTCTATCCGTTTGTGATATTAGAAAGCATATGGGCAAGTGTGGCATTGGTTACTTTGTTCAACGTTCCACGTGGAACACCGTCGAAAGAAGATAAATAACTATTAGCGTGAAACCTGAAAAGTCTTAAAAATAGCCATGTTCCACGTGAAACATGGCTATTCGTAGTGATAAATTAGATATAAAACACACGTTCCACGTGGAACGTGAAACAGATAAGTGAAATGTTTAAGAAATATGATGTAATAGTAGTTGGTGCCGGGCATGCGGGCTGTGAAGCTGCTGCTGCTGCTGCGAACCTGGGTTCGTCGGTATTACTTATTACAATGAACATGGGTGTTATAGCGCAGATGAGCTGTAATCCTGCAATGGGCGGCGTGGCAAAAGGCCAGATCGTACGTGAAATAGATGCGTTGGGTGGATATTCCGGTATCATCACGGATAAAACATCTATCCAATTCCGTATGCTAAACCTGTCGAAAGGGCCGGCCATGTGGAGCCCACGGGCACAAAGTGACCGTATGCGCTTTGCAGAAGAATGGCGTTTGGCGCTGGAAAGAACGCCAAACGTAGACTTCTGGCAGGATATGGTGAGTTCTTTATTAGTAAAAGGCAATACCGTATACGGGGTACGTACATCTTTAGGTATCGAAATAGAAGCAGATGCCATTGTATTAACCAACGGAACTTTCCTGAATGGACTTATTCATATTGGCGAAAAGCGTTTCGGCGGGGGCCGTACAGCTGAAAGAGCTGCAACAGGACTAACCGAACAGCTAACTGAATTAGGCTTTGAAGCGGGCAGGATGAAGACTGGAACACCTCCGCGTGTAGATGGACGCAGTTTAAACTATGCCCTTATGGAAGAACAATGGGGTGATGCTGACGGGGGCCGCTTCTCTTTTACTGATGTAGAACAGATAAAAGAACAACGCTGCTGCTGGATAACTTACACCAACCTAAAGGTTCATGAGACGTTAAAGGAAGGATTTGAGAAATCGCCCATGTTTACCGGGCGTATAAAAGGATTGGGTCCACGCTATTGCCCATCAATCGAAGACAAAATAAACCGCTTTGCCGAGCGTGAACGTCACCAGATCTTCGTAGAGCCTGAGGGATTACATACGGTGGAAATCTATGTAAATGGCTTCTCCACTTCATTACCCGAGGACGTACAGTACCGGGCTTTGACCCAAATACCAGGTTTCGAAAATGCAAAAATGTTCCGCCCGGGTTATGCAATAGAGTATGATTACTTCCCTCCTATGCAGCTCGGCCTGACATTGGAAACCAAACTGATCAGTAACTTATTCTTTGCAGGGCAGATCAACGGTACTACCGGTTATGAAGAAGCAGCGTCGCAGGGATTTATTGCAGGAATAAACGCACACCAAAAAATTAATGATAAGCATGAGCTGATACTAAAACGGTCAGAAGCTTATATAGGTGTATTAATTGACGACCTCGTAACAAAAGGCACCGAAGAACCATACCGCATGTTCACCTCACGTGCTGAGCACCGTTTACTACTTCGCCAGGATAATGCTGATATAAGGCTTAGCCCTATCGGTCATGAGTTGGGACTGATCAACGACGAGCGTTTGCAGAAAGTAACTGATAAGGTAAAGAACTCCGATGATATTGTTGCCTTCACCAAAGCGAAGTCTATTGATCCGTCAAGTGTCAACTCGTTACTGGAAAGCTTAGAGACAAGCCCACTCACTCAAAACACCAAAATATTTAATTTGACCAGCAGGCCGCAGGTGTCATTAAATGATCTTCGTACTAGCGATGAACAGCTTGGTGAGCTCCTCAAAAAATATGATAAAGAAACTATTGAGCAGGCTGAAATAAAAATTAAATATGAGAGTTATTTTGAGAAGGAAATGGATATTGTTGAACGCATGAAAAAAATGGAAGACAAAGAGATCAACCCGGCCTTCAATTACAATACCCTGGTGTCTCTTTCAAAAGAGGCGCGTGAGAAGCTGATGAAAATAAAACCGAGGACTTTGGGCCAGGCATCAAGGATTTCAGGGGTTTCGCCGTCCGACATCTCGGTTTTAATGGTTCACATCTCAAGATAGGTTTATAATTATTTGATAATCAATAATTTATAAATATTTTGCATTAGAGACATTATTTTTAATTTCGAATATCAATCTTCATAAAAACATAAAAATCGCTTATAGCCCTTAAAAAATATGTTAAATAAAAAATCGACTTTTTTCCCTCTCTTTTTATTGCTCGGGGCTATCGTTTTTTCATATTTCGGCTGCGCAAACCAGCAACCACCCCACGGCGGCCCAAAAGACGTGACGCCCCCCCGTCTCCTCAAGGCTTCGCCACCTAACATGACACGGCACTTTAACGCCAAAGTTGTAAAGCTGGATTTCGATGAATATTTCAAACTGAACAACCAGTACACTGAGATCACGATGAGCCCAACGCCTGATAAGCAGCCGGACATCAAAAGAAAAGACAAAAGCCTGGTGATCACTTTTAAAGATACCCTCCAGAAAAACACAACCTATGTGATCAATTTCGGAAAGGCCATTCAGGACGTGAACGAAGGGAACACTTTGCTCAATTTCACTTATGTGTTTTCAACCGGCGGACACATCGATTCGTTAAGCGTGTCGGGTACGGTTGTCAACTCTATCTCGCAGAAAAGAGAGAAAGATATTACGGTAATGCTTTTCCCTGCTGATAAGGATACCGCCTACTTCGGAAAGAAGAAACCAAATATTTACGCGACTACCGATACCGCTGGAAATTTTTCGATGAACAATTTGCATGAAGGCGACTATCGTATTTATGCCCTAAAGGAAGATGCTCCGAATAAAATTTATGACAATGAAAAAGAGTTGATCGGCTTTTTGAAAAAGCCCATTCATCTCTATTCGGATACTTCGGATATTCAAATGACGCTCTTTAGGCAGGACCCTCCGAAATTCAGGGTAACAGAAAAAAGGTTTGATGAGAATGGCAGGTTTATGATCGTGTTTAATAAACGGCTCGATAACCCCTCTCTGAAAATAGTTTATCCGCCTGCTCTCGATAATCAAAAAATAGTGGAAATAACAAAAACCAGGGATACCGCTTTTCTCTACTCCAGAAATATGGACTTTGATTCCCTTCGTGTGGCGATATTGGATAACGGGAAACCGATAGACAGCATATCACATGAAAAACAAAGGAAAGAGGCATTTAAGCAGATATTTACTTATTCATTTAACCTATCCAGCGGTTATTTACTAAAGCCGAATAATAACCTGGAAATAACCACTAATTACCCGATAGATAGCTTTGACGAATCGCTTATCACACTCACCGAGGATTCGTCAGCTGTGGGCAATGTAACTATAACTAAAGATACCGCAGCAAGCTCAAGAAAACTGATCGTTAAATACCGCTGGAAACAGGATTCAAAATATGCCATCACAATAGATGATAATGCACTCACAAGCATATACGGTTTTAAAAATAAGCATGCTTACAAAAAATTTCAGCAGGATAAAGAAAATAACTATGGTAATATGACCCTGCACGTAACCGTGCCTGATACATCAAAATCATATATCGTAGAGATCTATATCGATCCAAAAAATGTTCTGTCGCGGACAGAGATCACAAAGAATACGACTATCGACCTCAAAAATTATTTCAACGGAAAGTATTACATACGCGTAATATACGACGCCAACAAAAACGGTAAGTGGGATACCGGTAATGTAAAGAAGCGGGAATACCCTGAGAACATATGGATAGACCCGGTACAGATCACCTTACGGCCAAATTGGGATGACGAGGAAAAGCTTGACATCCCGCGTGAACAGGTCATTCCTTAGCCTATTTAAACCAACCTGAATACATAATGTAATTATTAGGCAGGCGTTTCAGCATTTCGCGCTGCTCCTCCGTTATAGGTTTTATTTTTTTCGCAGGTATGCCGGCGTATAAGTATCCTGATTCACAAATGGTCTTCTCTAATACAATTGCGCCCGCTGCAATGATCACAAACTCCTCTACCACGGCATGATCCATCACAATGGCGCCCATACCGATCAATACGTTATCTTTCAGCGTACACCCGTGTACAAGGGCATTGTGGCCTACGGATACATTATTACCTATATCCGTACCGGCGTATAAATAAGTGCAGTGGATAACAGCCCCATCCTGGATATTGGTGTTATTACCGATACGAATATAATTTACATCGCCGCGTATCACCGCGTTGAACCAAACCGAGCAATTATCGCCCATGGTAACCTCACCAACTATGGTGGCATTTTCAGCAATAAAGCAGTCGTTGCCCCATGCGGGATTTTTATCTTTTACAGGCAGAATAAGCGGCATAAATCAATTATCTTTATAAGCCTAAAGTAGAACAAAAACGGTTGAAATGAAAAAATCATTGCTTGCGCTGTTGATCTTTTTTGCAACTGCCTCGTGCTACGCGCAAAAGTTGCCCTGGTTCCTGAGCCACGACAGTAAATATCAGTACCCTCCGTTATTTGTAATACATACAACAGGAAAAACGATAAAGACCTTTGACGATGCTATATTCAATGAATTACTAACGCCCTACATCGACAGCCTGAAAATACTGAAAGGCCCTGCAGCAGTAAAAGCGTATGGCCCAAAAGCCAAGTATGGCGCTATAGTTTTCCGTTACCGGGATGAAGTAACTGAAGATACCACCCTACGCATTAATTTATATGACCTGGTAACTGAAATGGATATGGGCATAAAGACAGTTCTGCCTATTTACCTCGATCATCAATACATTAAATATCCAAAGGACGTTTACATCACCAAAGAAAAAATTGTGGCTGTAGAACAACACACAGAAAAGGCCTACCATAACGCGACATATTTCAGTGTGATCACTTCAATGTTCGAGGCGGATTCGACAAGGGCTGATTCTATAAAAAGATTGGGTTTTGTTAAAAAGGCAGATACAGTAAAACGGGCTTCAAGATAATTATCAGAAAAATTCCTACATTTGATCATCAAGCGGAAATAGCTCAGCTGGTAGAGCATCAGTTTCCCAAACTGAAGGCCGCGGGTTCGAATCCCGTTTTCCGCTCAAATAGATTTATGATATATTTCTAAAAACTCTTCGGCAGTCATCTTACCGCCTAACCTTTTACTTCCATAATTAAAATAATTGTTTAAAAAATCAACAGATTCTTTAGCACAGGCTAAATAATGTAGAAAGTAAAATATAGGGAGTTCAAAAGGGAGACGTGATTCAAATAAATCTTTGGAAAAGTTACTTACAAATTTTAAATATGTAGTTTGATGATGCTCAATTAATTCATTTAGTTTGCCAATAGTATTAATTTCAAATAATTCAAACCGCTCCAACTCAACAATTAAATCATCTTTCATAAAAAAATCGCAACCTGTATTTTGTTGTATTATATCTGAAGCAATATGAAAAGTACTATTGCTGTCCATAAATGCATATAAAGATGCCTGATTTATTGTAACCCTATCTGGAAATTCTTTAATTTCAGATTTAATTTTAGTCTCATACTCAGACAAATCATTTTTAAGCCTATCAAATTCAATATCGGCTACTTCAAGTAATGCAGCCAACCTGTTAAAATTTCTTTTAAAATCATCAGGTATTGAAATACTTCCTTTATATCCTAAATCGTGCTCAATAGACGCCCAAGCATGTTGTAAAATAGATCGAACTTGAATTTCAATTTTATTTTCGCTGTATTTTTTATTTTCGGATAATTCCAGTCTTTGTTGAGAAAACTTCACAACATAATGTAAGGATTTATAGCCAAACTGATCGGAATTAAGCCTTCTTTTATCAATAGAATTTTCGATATCAACATCAAATTCTGTCCCAATAATCTTAGCTACATTATCTACATCGCTCTCTAAATATGTAATTATTCGCAGCCCACATATATCTGTTATATCTGAAATACTTTCATATTTGTCTTTCTTAATATCAATCTTCTTTTCTAAACTATCAATAGTTTTTACTCTACCAACTACTTGATGTACCTTGATATTATGAAGATTAAGTAATTCATTGATTGTAATTTCGCATTTATTTAAAAAAGCGCTATACAAAGGATGACTATCTTTAAAGTCGTTTAAAATTTTCTCTTTCATATTAAAACACCGTATCATGTACTTCCTCCGCATGTACCGGGTAATCTGTAGTGTAATGCAACCCCCTGCTTTCCTTACGCATCATTGCTGATTTCACTACAATATACGACACCTGTATCAAATTACGCAACTCGCAAAGTTTTACAGATAGTTTGGTCTTCTTATAAAACTCTTCCGTTTCATCAAATAACAAACGCAAGCGCCTCATCGCCCTTTCCAGCCTGAAATCGGAACGAACGATACCTACATAATCGTTCATCAGCTTTTGCATTTCGCGCAGGTTATGCGTTACCAGGATGTCTTCATTGCTCAATTGTACGCCTTTCTCATCCCAATCCGGTATATATTCGGGTAATTCAATACTTTCAAATTGTGAGACCGCATCTTTATAGATCCGGTGTGCAAAAACAAGCGCTTCCAATAACGAATTGGAAGCCAAACGATTAGCACCATGTAAGCCTGTTGATGAGGTTTCTCCACAGGCGTATAATCTTAATATAGAAGATCTGCCCACATGATCTACCATTACACCGCCGCACATATAATGACAGGCCGGCGCAACCGGGATCATATCCTTGGTCATATCTATACCGATATCCAGGCACTTGGCATAAATATTTGGAAAGTGCGCGAGAATATCTGTTTTACTTCTATGCCTCACATCAAGGTAAACATAATCCTCGCCGGATTTTTTGATCTCGGCATCAATTGCCCTGGCAACAATATCACGCGGCGCCAATGATTTACGCGGGTCATATTCCTGCATAAATTCTTCGCCGTTAGTCCTCTTTAAAACACCTCCGAAACCGCGTACTGCTTCCGACACTAAAAAAGAAGGATATTCTCCCGGGTTATATAAAGCTGTTGGGTGGAACTGTATAAATTCCATATCCCTTACCTTGCCTTTTGCACGGTAAACCATAGCAACCCCGTCACCGGTTGCTATGGTAGGATTAGTCGTGATAGCATAAATATGGCCTGCACCGCCTGATGCCATCACTGTAACTTTCGATAAGATTTTATCAACATGGTTAGTCTTGGTATCCAAAGCATAAATCCCGTAACAGGTAATATCCGGGCTCGATTTATCTACAAACTTGCCTAAATGATGCTGTGTGATCAGGTCTACAGCAAAATAATGCGTTAATATTTCAATATTAGGTTCATTGTGGATCTGTTCCAGTAAAGCACGCTCTATTTCAAAACCTGTTATATCCTTGTAATGTAGTACACGGAATTCGGAGTGGCCGCCCTCTTTTGCAAGGTCGTACATTCCTTCATTTGTCTTATCGAAATTGGTTCCGTAATCAATAATCTCGCGAATCCGGTCAGGGCCTTCCTTTACCACAATTTCAACAACTTCTTTATCGCATAAGCCATCACCCGATATTAAGGTGTCATTGATATGTTTTTCAAAAGAATCTTCTTTTTTATCAACAACTACAGCAACACCGCCCTGGGCATACTTAGTGTTCGATTCGTCTTCGTTCGATTTTGTAACTATCAGAACCTTACCATGCTTTGCAGCCTTTAGTGCAAAACTTAATCCGGCAATGCCAGACCCCACTACTAAAAAATCCACATTCCTGGTCATAAGTACGATGTATGTTGTTTAAAAATAATCTTAATGTTAACACAGGCCGCAAAGATGTTAATTTTGTGTAAGTAAAAACCTAACAAATAGGCAGACGGTTAATAAGTGGTCTAAGCATGACATTTTACCACTATTTTTGAGCGACTTTTGCGCATGTTCCACGTGGAAACTAACATTTACTAACTCAATAAAATATTAACAAAAGTGTTTTTAAAAATAAATACTGTTTTATAAATAGCTCTATAAATCAATGAAATATTAATTTAATAGTAAGCTTTTTTGTTGATAAGTATAGGATAATCTCTCGTCAATAGAAAAAAATATCAAATTCTTAACACTATTAACACACTAATAACAATAGCTTTTCTTTAATTTAAAATTATACTTATTATTATTTGATTTGTGCAATGAATATCTTCGAAGAAATAAATCTGAAAGGTTTTGCCGAGGAAGAGATCGATCCGACGCTTGATCTTTTTGACGAAATAAACCGACTTAAAAAAGAAAAGAATGCTGTTATACTGGCACACTATTACCAGGATGGGGATATACAGGATATTGCCGATTATATTGGCGATAGCCTGGGTTTATCGCAACAAGCTGCAAAAACTGATGCCGACATCATTGTTTTCGCCGGTGTGCACTTTATGGCCGAAACAGCAAAAATTTTATCACCAAACAAAAAAGTCCTTTTACCCGACGTGAAGGCTGGTTGTTCGTTAGCCGACAGCTGTCCGCCGCATTTGTTCAAAAAGTTTAAGGAAAAATATCCCGATCACCTGGTGATCACCTATGTGAACTGTACGGCCGAACTGAAAGCAATGAGCGATATTGTTTGTACATCGAGCAATGCGATACAAATTGTGGAAAGCCTGCCGCAGGACCAGAAGATTATCTTTGGCCCGGATAAAAACCTTGGTGCTTACGTAGCCAAAAAAACAGGCAGGGACCTGGTATTATGGAATGGCGCTTGTATGGTGCACGAGATCTTTTCGCGTGAGAAGATCACAAAGCTGAAAGAAAGATATCCGCATGCAAAATTATTGGCACATCCTGAATGCGAGGAAGTTATATTAAAAATGGCTGACTATATCGGCTCGACAACCGGTATACTGAACTACGCCACTAAAAGCCCTGAAAAGGAATTTATAGTAGCAACGGAAGCAGGTATTTTGCACGAAATGCAAAAGAAAAATCCGGATAAAATATTTATCCCGGCGCCGCCAAACAACAGCTGTGCTTGTAACGATTGCCCGCACATGAAGCGTAATACTTTGGAAAAATTATACCTGTGCCTAAAGAATGAATTGCCTGAAGTAACTGTTGCAGAGGATATTATTGTAAAAGCCGTAAAGCCTATTGAAAGAATGCTGGAGATATCGGCGAGATTGGGGTTGTAAACCGTTACCTACTAAAAAGGTTATAAATAATAAATTTAAAATTTGATAGTAAGTACTAAAAATAAAATGAATCATGTTCTCCGGGCAGCTTAACTTCATTATCACCGGTGTTAAAACCATCCATTAATAATGGTGATTCCGGTTTTCGAATAAGCGTAAAATTTTCATCATTAGCATTTATATTCTTTTTATTGTCATCAATACAATTTCCTTTATCGATACTTACATATATTTTCCCGGTGGATAGATTATAGTCATAGTTTTCAACTTTGGAACAGCTGCTATTAATGATTGTGACGCCAATTAGATACCAATTATTATGCTGATACCTGTATAGATGCGTATACTGCCATTTTTCCGCATCCCCGCCAAAGTGGTATACCTCTATGCAACCATGTATTATTTTAACAGATACAAAAGGATCGCCCATCATCCCGCCATGTTTACTTGATAATACCGGGCCAATACTTTTATGCCAAACTTTCCAATCTGCGCCCTTTTGTTTGTATATCCATAATTGTCTTTCAGTGCCAAACTCGCCTTTTTTAGGCGTGTTAAAAACCACAACAAGTTCGGCGATGCCGTCTTTATCCAGATCACCTTTAGCCTCTGATAATTTTTGAAAACCACTGGGTACTGCTACGTCTTTCATTTTTACAGGAAGAGGCTTACAAAAAGCTGTTATAAAAAGTAATGTCGCGAAGATGGATAACGATAAGGTTTTCATTATGTTAGCTATAGTAATATAAAAATACGGAAAATAATATCACAAAAAAAGCCGCCCCTTGCGGAATGGCTCATTTAAAAAATTTTTCGGCGCCTCAGGCGCTATTTGCATGGGTATTATAGTCCGCTGTCCTTTTTAGTTTCCAAAGAGGATCGTACATTGGCCGGTACTGCTGAAAGCAGGGTGTACCCGGTTGCGGTTTCAATATCTTTTACGGTTACGATATATTGTGTCCAGTCTGAATTGATAGTGTTGATATTAGGTGTATTTACCGCAATAACGCGGGTAGATGACGTGATGCGGTTAACGTCGCCATCGCCTGCCGGGATGATCACTGCAATTTTCCAAACATTGCTCGGTACGTTCACATGTCCGCCGTCAACCGATGTCGCTGTGCCTTTTGAGCCGGTACCGCCCGAGCCATAACTGCCCATAATTACATAGACCTCGTTACCCTGCACTACTTGCTCGCGAATATAATTTTCGAAATTTGCCCAGGTTTGCTCGTTATTGTTAGGCGCTTGCGGGATCATGTTGGTCATTAAAAAGGTAGCCTCGTTGGCATCTGTAGAGCTTGTCCTGTCGGCAGACGGGCAGTTATGTCCCCTGTCAAAACCCGAACCGCTGTAACCATTGCTTTGTACCTCAAACCAGGCCTGTGGTAAACCGTTAAAAGCAGCAAAATCATTTGTACGACCGGTTACATCGGTTATATTCGAAGCATCAAGGTGCCAGCTCACCCAGTTAGGTTCGCCCTTAGTTGAGTTGTATGATTCTACATAATAACCCTGATCTAACAGGTAATTATCCATCATCGCCACGGCGTTTGTAGCGCCGGAAGGGTTACCCAATAGTAAGTTGCTGTTGTCGCCGCTTCCCGGAGGGGCATCGGTGCCAATGGTTACACCTCGTGGGGTTGATGCTGAACCGGATGCCGAAGTGTCAGGACCGGTGGTTGGATCTGTTAAAGTAATGCCGGGATCACCAGTTCCTTTAAAGTTGATATCGTCGATATCAATACGGGTGGTACCTGCTTTCTTGATCTCGAAGCGTACTTTACCGGTTGCAGTAACTTTAAATGAGTCGGCAACAAGCGTTGTACTGGTTTCGTTGATCGTGCTACCCAGTTGTGTATACGTGGTACCGCCATCGGTAGAGATCATCAACTGCCACGTAGAGCTACCATCCGAGCCATATTTCGCATGTTTGATACTGATCTGTGTAACGTTGCTCACATCAAAGTTCATGGCGATGTCGCCCGTGCGCAGGCGCACACACTGGCTGCCGTCTTTTACATCGGTGCTCAGGCTACCTATCAGCGCATCGTTAAAATCCCATGTACCGGTGCTTAGTGCAACTGTCGCATCGGCATAAGCGGTTTTGCTGCCGTCTTCAAAAGTTTCGGTAATGCTATAAGCTGTTGGCGTAGGTGTACCACCGCCGGTTTTTGTAGTGTCGCCGCCATTGCCATTTGTAGGATGATTAGGCGAAGAATCCTTTTTACAGCCTGCTATGGATAATGCAAGGCCCGCACAGATAATAAAGTATTTAATTTTCATAATGAGTGTTAAAGCCGCAAATGTGCAAGGTAAGGATTAATCTAATGTTAATTAATATCACTATTGATTAATAAAAGGTAACGTTTTTATTACATGGCTTAAATCGGCATGAAATAAACGGGTTTATAAATGGCCTAAGCTTTAGTACTTTTGCGGGAGATAAATATTTTACAATGGCGCTGTTTGACAATAAAGAAAGAACCAACCTGGAAGAATTAGGCGAATTTGGCCTGATCAGCTATCTCACAAAAAATTTTGCGCTTTCGCAAAAAAGCACATTAAAAGGTGTGGGCGATGATGCTGCCGTACTTGACCCGGAAGGTAAAAAGGTACTGGTATCTACCGATATGCTGCTGGAAGGCATCCACTTCGACCTGGCGTATACCCCGTTAAAGCATCTCGGCTACAAAGCCATACAAGTAAACCTGAGCGATATATGCGCCATGAATGCTATCCCTACACAGGTTACCGTATCGATAGGCTTATCGAGTAAATTTCCGCTGGAAGCTGTAGAAGAATTGTATAAAGGCATTTATGTCGCCTGCGAAAAATATAATGTCGACCTGGTCGGCGGTGATACTACATCATCCAAACAAGGTTTGGTCATCAGCGTAACATCCATCGGTTATGCTGATGAAAAAGACATCGTTTACCGCAATGGCGCCGAGGAAGGTGACCTGATCTGCGTTTCGGGCGACCTGGGTGGCGCTTATACCGGCCTACAGTTGCTGGAGCGGGAAAAATTGATCTATCTCGAAAATCCCAACATCCAGCCCGACCTGGAAGGCAAAGACTACATAGTTGAACGCCAGTTAAAGCCGGAAGCGCGTAAAGATGTAGTGGAGTTGCTTAAAGAGATCGATGTAAAACCAACATCTATGATCGATGTATCAGACGGACTGGCTTCTGAAATATTGCACATCTGTAAGCAAAGTGATAAAGGCTGCAATTTGTACGAAGAGAAGATCCCGCTTGACCCGATGACCTTTGAAACCGCCCGCGAATTTAATCTGGACCCTACGGTATGCGCTTTAAGCGGCGGCGAGGACTATGAGTTGTTGTTCACCGTAAAGCAGGCTGATTATGATAAGATAAAATTTAAGATGGATATTAGTATTATTGGCTATATTACAGAGTCGAATGCAGGGTGCAATTTGATCACAAAAAGCGGGGTGGTTCATCCGCTGAAAGCCCAGGGTTGGAATGCGTTTAAAAACGGCGAGTAAATTAAATACACACTATGAAAAAATTTTTAGCTGCCATTCTTATCACAGCGGCCTCCCATTTTTGCTATGCGCAGGATGTTAATTTTAAAGTTCAGTACTTGCCCAACCATATCTACAACCTAAGCGGCAGTATAACTATGAATTTAAATACTGACTTGAGTAAAGTGCCGCAGATAGCAGACCAATTAACTAAACAAGGTATTTCGGAACCTATAAATGCAGTAATGGTTATGGAATTAACGGGCGCGATAAATACGGGAACTGCTTCTGCTGATAAAACATTCCCTTTTACTATGAATGTCAATATGCCATCGATGACAGTCAATGTAAATGGAAAGCAAATGCCTATTCCGATGCCGAAGGCCAGTGCTACCAACATATTTGGTCATATCAGCGCAGAAGGGCGAATGTCAGTAGATTCATTAAACGGCAAAAAGATACCCGACTCGGTTGCGCAGAAAACCTTAGGCATGATGAACAATATGTTTAAAATGGTAAAATTCCCCGATCACCCGATGAAGATAGGAGAATCTTTTACACAACAAATTCCATTTGATATACCTATGCTAAGCGGCTTGTCAAATAATATTGCAACAACCTATAAACTGGTAAGCATTGACGGCAATAAAGCTAATTTTGATGTTACACAGGATATGAACATGCACATGGATGTGAAAGGAAAGGTAAACATAAACCTCACTGGCGGCGGGACTGGTAAAATGGTTTACGACATCAGCAATAACTTCTTTTCCACATATACTACTAATTCCAATATGCAAATTGCTGTAAAGGGAGATAATGTTGATGTAACCGGTAATTTGAAGATTGATGGTGGAATGACTTATGTGATAAGCGGAAAGTAATTCATTGGAAATAAAGAAAATTGAAAAATTGACCATTTTCGTGACATCACGAAGATGGTCTTACTCCTCTCCCAAATACTTCTGATCCAACTGCTTATTAGCCTTAGCCCCCAAACTTTTGATTTTCTCAGCAGTAGTGGTTAAGTTGCCATTGCCTTCCACCAGTTTATTGATCGCCGCATCATAAGCGCCCTGGCTTTGTTTAATGTTTTTGCCGATGCTTTCCATATCGGTTACAAAACCGACGAATTTATCGTACATCGTGCCGCTCAGGCGGGCAATTTCCAACACGTTGCGGTTTTGGCGTTCCTGTTTCCAGATGCTGGCGATGGTGCGGAGCGTTGCCAATAAGGTTGATGGACTAACGATCACCACACGCTTATCCCATGCATCGGAAAACAACTCTGCATCTATCTGCACCGCAAAACTGAATGAAGATTCTATCGGGATAAACAGCAGCACAAAATCCGGCGAATTGATCTGGTACAGGTCATGATAGTTTTTGGATGACAGGCCGCTTACATGGTTGCGGATGGATTCCACATGCGCTTTGGAGAACAGTTTGCGGTCTTCCTCGCTTTCGCAATTCACCAGGCGCTCATAGGCTACCAGCGATACTTTTGAGTCAATAACAAGATGTTTTTCATCCGGCAGGTCGATGATCACGTCGGGTTGCATGCGGCCACCGTCGGTGCCGGTTAAACTTGCCTGGATGCGATATTCTCTGTCTCGCACCAAGCCCGAACGCTCCAATACGCGTTCCAGTATCACCTCGCCCCAGTTACCTTGTTTTTTGCTGTCACCTTTAAGCGCTTTAGTGAGATTTTGCGCCTCATTGCTGATGAGTTTATTCAGCTCCATCAATTGGGAGATCACACCTTTTAGCGTGTTGCGCTCAGCCGCTTCCATATTGTAAACCTTGTCGACCTTTTCTTCAAAGGCCTTGATATTTTCCTTAAGCGGGTTTAGCAAAATATCCAGGTTAGTACGGTTTACCTCCACAAATTTCTGCGACTTCTCGTCAAGCAGCTTGTTAGCAATATTCTGAAACTCCGTCTGGAATTTCTGTTGCACGTCGTTGATGGTTTTTTCCTGTTCAGCCAGGCGTTCGCGCTGGGCTTTGAAATATTCTTCGGCTTTTACTACGCGGTTCTGTTCTTTCAGCAGGTCCTGGTTTAATAGGTTGACTGCATTGTCAAAACGATTACGCTCATCCTGTAATTGCCTGTCGGCTTTATCACGTTCGGCAGCAAGCCCGAGCGCGCGTTCCTCTGCTTTGGCCAGCGCAATTTTTAGCTGTTCCAGCTCCAGTTCAAGGCGCTCAACATCTTCAGGCGATACACCATTTTCAATAGCCTTCGGCTTTTTTAATATAAATAATACAAGCGCTACCAACAATATAGCTATAGAAGCGATCAATACCTGGATTTCCATTTTGATAAAAATATTAGCAAAACGAAGGTAGGAAAATTTGAGAAAGAACGAAAGTTATCAAGAAATTTACAAACACAATGTTGCCTTAATCTTATCTTTAATAAACTTAAATTATAAAATGCTTAAACCTAAGTTAATACTCATTTTCGTCACTTTTATATTGTCAGGTTATACAGCTTTAGCACAAGAAAAAAGCCTTTTTGTAAAAGGAACTGTGGATATCTCTGTTACCAAAGGGACTATAGCCTGTGATTTTGTACTAAGCGATTTCCCGGAAATAAAGGACTATGTTATCAGGATAAATTCCGGGATGAATATTCATTATTTTAAAGATATTAAACGCAGTAATGCGGCCCTTGATTATGATGTTGATACTAAAGACAGTATTCAATCAGACGAAGTAAAGTCTTATTACGTGCATGAGAACCGAGGTAACCCGGCACGATACCTGCCTGAAGAGCTCGAGGTAAAATACCTGGGGATGTACCCGGTGATAAAGGATTCTTTGAGCGGCTGGATGGGTGGCGACTGGCGCGGCAATGTCGCCTTCAATGGATACTCGGTAAGGGCCGAAGGTTATCAATCCGACTGGTATCCGGTTATTTATGATATGAAAACCCGAAAACGGTATCCTGAGGTAAGATACAACGTAAAAATTACCTGTAGTGATTGTAAAGTGCTGTTTGTTAACGGCAGTAAGCCGGTAAAAGCGGGTCAGGCCACTTTTGTTTCGGATATTCCGCACGAGTTGTCGATATATTGCGGCTCTTTTAATACGGCAGAGCAAAACGGCGTTTGGTTGCTTAATTCAGATATGACTAAAACGGATGAGCAGAGGTTCTTCAACATGGCAAATTCATACGAAGCATATTATGGTAAACAAATGGCTATTCCATTTAAAGGTTCGCTAACCTTTGTGCAAACCGACCCGGTTGCCGATCCGAAACAATGGGCTTTTGCGTTTTTTTCCGCACCCACTACTTTCAATGTCGGCTCTGGTGAATGGGGTATGAAATCACTATTTAATTCAAGCAACAGCGCCAAAAATAAAAAGAGTATGGCACATGAACTAGCGCATTATTACTTTGGCACTTTGGTACAGCCCGGAAGCGAATTTGGTATGGTGATAGAGGAAGGATTAGCGGAATACATGGCTTTACGCCTCACGCGGAGCTTGGAAGGTGAAGATGCATTTGAAACATTATTGAAAGAAAGGATCAGCACCTTGGAAAACTTCCGGAATTATAAACCATTTGCAGAGGTAAATACTGAAGCCGATTACTGTAACAGGGAATATTATTTGTACTACTATGCGCCTACCTTATTTACCGCAATTGAAAAAGAAATAGGCGAAAAAGCGATGTGGCAATGGCTAAGAACAATGGCACAAAGCGAAAATAAACATGCAGATTATAACTTTATGGTTGACGCTTTTAAAAATACAGTTACCGACCCTTCATTACAGGAAAAGATCATTGGCAAATATTTCCGGTCGGCAAGTGCTTTGCAAAGTGCAGAAGATGAGTTGGGCATACACTAAGCCTAACACATTGACCGAACTTTTACTACTTATTAGTATATTACTGCGCCTTTGCCACTCTTAGCCCCACATCACTCACTTCATGCAGCGGGTTATCTCGCATATTTTGCTCTATAGCCAAATGGTAAACGCCCTTAGCCGGGAATTTATAATTCGTAACAAAAGGTACCTGGTAGCTATACAAATTACCCGATCCGCTGCCGAACCATTCGCCGTCTTTGCCGGCCAGTTTAAATTCTATACGGGTTGTTGCAGGTTTAAGGCCCGGGCCATTGCTATGGTAAAGGATAAAAAGGTTGGAATATTTATAGTCGCCGGTTACGCGCAGGTTGAGGTATATATTGTATGGAACATCCGGGTTGTCGATCTTCACATCAAACTTAACCAGATTCACATACGACCAGTTGTGGTTATCTATCTCTGTGCTTTTATCCATTACCGCGCCAGGGTCGGAGCAGCCACAGCAATTCATTAACACTATGAATACAGGGAGCAGGTAAAATAATTTAAAAGCGCGCATAATTACTGGTTATTCTACTGGTTTCCGCCTCCGCCTTGTGGATTACCACCTCCTTGCGAGCTTGGTTTATTTCCAGGCCTGCGATGTTTGTGCCTCCTGTTGCCACCACCTCCGCCCGCCGGTTTATTGCCATCAACACGGGGCTGTTGGCCTTTGTTTCCTGGTTCAGAAGATTCTGGCCCTAACGGTTTTTGCTGTTGAGGCGGCCTGTTTTGCTGCTGAGGTTTATTTTGCGGCCTTGGCTGCTGTTGGTTATTGTTATTACTATTATTCGGACCGGCGTTCTTATTACGGCTGTTCTTGTTCTTCTTTTTGTTGCGGTTGCGTTCGTCCAAACGGGTAAGGCTATCCTGGCCAACTACGTTCTCATAATCCGGGGCTTTTACTACTTGGGTTTCCAGTTCAACAATCTCACCCAGGTCTTCAGGAAAAACGCCGTCCTTATTTTGTTGCTGTATCTCTTTTACTTTAATAAGCGTAAGCGGGATCCACGATTCCTCCATCGGGTAGCTGAACCACATAATCTTTTTAAAGATATCGGTCTTTTGCAAACGGGCGTCGCCTTTTTTAGTTTTCAGCACATTCACGTTATCCGGGATATATTTTAACGCATCCATGTAGGTATCCAGCTCGTAATTGAGGCAGCATTTCAGCTTGCCGCACTGGCCTGCCAGCTTTAAAGTGTTAAGCGAAAGATTTTGATAACGCGCCGCCGAAGTAGAAACGGTTTTAAAATCCGTTAGCCAGGTTGAGCAGCATAATTCCCTGCCGCATGAGCCTATCCCCCCTAAACGACTGGCCTCCTGCCGCATACCGATCTGCCGCATCTCAATGCGGATCCGGAATGCCTCGGCCATCTTCTTGATCAGTTCGCGAAAATCCACGCGGCCTTCGGCGGTATAATAAAATGTTGCTTTGGTTTTATCGCCCTGGTAATCTACGTCGCTTAGCTTCATGCTCAGGTTCAACTCCAGCGCCAGCTTGCGCGAGCGGTGCATGGTTTCCCATTCCAGGTCTTTTGCGGCTTTCCATTTGTCCACATCGGCAGGGGTGGCTTTGCGGTATATCTTTTTGGCAACATCCTCCTGCTTCACGCGGCGCTTGGTCATTTGCATACGCACCAGCTCGCCGGTTACGGATACGTGGCCAACGTCATAGCCCCCGGTAGCGGCTTCAACCACTACCAGCTCGCCGGCCTCCAAATAAATATTATCGGCATTTACGAAGAATTCCTTCCTCGATCCCTTGAATTTCACTTCAATAATCGGAAAAGGCTTATAATTTGTCGGCATGTCCATATGGGCAAGCCAATCGTAAACATCTAATTTGCTGCAGCCATTTGTAAGGCAAGAGCCATTACTTTTGCAGCCAGCAGGAGAACATCCTCCCCCTGTTGAGCAACTTCCGCATCCCATAATCAGGTATATAATGTGTCCGCAGTTTGACGGATCGTTTTAAACTTCAATGTTTTGATAATTTGTAAAGATACATCTAAAAATAGAATTTTCGGATTCGCGTTCCGCTCTACATGAAAATGTGCTTTTTCTAGTTCATTTATGATAGATTGCGCCTGTAAAAGATCCATTACATTGGTCATCTTCTGTGCTGTTTCCAGTTCGGTAGCCGGCAGATGTACCAGGTTGCCCGCGCCGCTTATCAACAGGCAGCACTCGCGTATGAAGCTTATGCCATATCGCAAAAAGTTCTTTTGGTTCTCGCGGCCCATCTTTGCCATCGCATCCACAAAGCTCATTACTTCCAACCCTTTGTTGGCAAAACACAAGCGCAGCCAGTCGACAAATAATTTATGATAGCTTTTACCGCCTT
>JABDAU010000036.1 GCA_013289045.1 Bacteroidota bacterium
CAGGCGGTACGGATAATCACCTGATGCTGATCGACCTGCGTAACAAAAATATCACCGGTAAAGCAGCAGAGAACGCTTTGGGCGCTGCCGAGATCACCGTAAATAAGAATATGGTGCCTTTCGACGATAAGTCACCATTTATTACTTCAGGCATCAGGGTGGGCACGGCTGCAGTTACCACACGCGGTATGAAAGAGAAACAGATGGAAGAAATTGTCGATCTGATAGATGCGGTAATAAAAGATCCGGAAAACGAACCTTCTTTAAAGAAAATCCGTAAAAAAGTCCATAAATTAACGGAAGATTTTCCGTTGTATAAGGACTGATTGATTAAACGTGATTGAACAACATTCTCTTTTAAAGGATGAAGGGCGCCTTAGGGCGCTTAATTCATATAATGTGCTCGACACACTCCCCGAAAAAGAGTTTGATGCTATCACGCGCCTTGCATCCTACATTTGCCAGGTCCCCATAGCGCATATTTCATTTATCGATGCTAACCGCCAGTGGTTCAAATCAATAATTGGTTTGGATGCTATCGAAGTGCCTATAGATCATACTATCTGTAAAGCCACTATCAATAAGGATAGCATATATGAGATACCTGACGCTACACAGGATGTCGATTTTAAGGATGCCGACTTTGTGGTTAACGAGCCAAAGGTGCGTTTTTACGCCGGCGCACCGCTAATTGATCCGAATGGGCATCATATCGGAACGCTTTGCGTTATCGACCACGTTCCGCGTAAGCTTACCCATGAGCAGCGCGATGCGTTGAATACATTGGCTGCGGAAGTAATGTCGAACCTGGTTTTGCGCAGGCAGAAACTGGAATTGGAGGCTTCGCTAGCCTTTCATAAGGATTTTTATACCCTCTTTAATACCTCGGGCGAAATTCATTTTATCGCCGATATCGATTCAAAGATCGAGCTGATCAATAACGCGGTCTTCACTATTTTAGGCTACAAACCAGAGCAGGCCATTGGCCGTTCGCTTTGGGAATTTGTAGTTGGCAAAAACCGCGACCAGTTTGTTCACCTTATCGATGCAGGCCGTAAAAGCCAGCAGTCGTTTGAGCTGGAAACCCAAACCGTTGCCGCCGATGGCGCCGTGAAATGGATAAGCTGGAGCGCCGTTAACAAAAATGATAAATGGTATGCCAGCGGTCGTGATACTACCGAGCGTAAGCGAATTATGGCCGAGCTGGAACTGCTTTCGCTGGTAGCGAGCAAGATCCATAACGGCGTGGTGATCAGCAATGCTAAAGACGAGGTATTATGGATAAACAAAGGGTTTGAAGAAATTACCGGTTATGCAGCTAATGAATTGCTGGATAAACAGCTTCGCCCTGTAATTCAAGCCCGGCCAAGCCTGCAAAACAAAGATAAATATGAAGAAGCCGTAAAAAACGGTGAATCATACGAAGCCGAACTGCAAATAAGCCGTAAGGATGGCAAAATTATCTGGCTGTCGGTTATCAACTCTGTACTGTTCGATGCCAATGGAAACATCGATAAGTACATCCGCATTGTTGTAGATATCACCAGTCGCAAAAATGCCGAAAAAGACCTGGAGATACTTTCCTTTGCCTCGCGTAAATCGCCAAGCGGTACTGTTATCCGCGAAAAGGATGGGAGTGTCATCTGGATGAACGAAGCTGCCGAGCGGATACTGGGCTACACCCTGCGCGAAATGAAAGGCAAGGCCTTTGGCAATATACTGTTAGGCGAGGAAACGGATTTGACTGTACACTCGGCTGCTGTTGAAAAAATAAAGAACAAGCAGCCATACGAGGTTGAGCTGAAAGTTTATAAGAAAGACCGCACGCCGATATGGGTCTTTTTCGCCAATAGCCCATTGTTGAATGACCTGGGTGAAGTTGACCGCCAGATAACCGTTGTAGTGGACGTTACCGCCCGCAAAAAGGCCGAAGAAGAAGCAAAAATGCTTTCACTTGTGGCCAGCAATACCACCAGCGGCGTGGTGATTAACGATTGCAACGGTAAGGTTGAGTGGATCAACAGCGCTTTTGAAAAGATAACAGGCTACAGCCTTGATGATGTAAAGACCAAACACCTGGGCGATACGTTAAAGGGCGAGCTGACCGATATATCCGTTATCGAAAGATCGCGTGAGCTGTCGCGTAATAAGCAATCCTTCGAGGTCGATCTGCTGGCTTACCGTAAGGATGGGCAGCCGCTGTGGATCTCGGTCATCAATTCTGTTATCCTCAATACCGCGGGCGAGGTGGATAAATACATCGAGGTAATTATCGACATCACGGCCAAGAAGAAGGTGGAGATGGAGCTGATTGCGGCCAAGGAAAAGGCTTTGCAGCTTAACCGCGCCAAGGATATGTTCATTTCGGTGATGAGCCATGAGATCCGCACGCCGCTAAATGCCGTTATCGGTATGGCCAACCTGCTTACCGACGACAATGCCGATGAAGCGCAAAAGGAAAACCTCGGCATACTGAAGTTCTCGGCGGATAACCTGATGAACCTCATCAACGACCTGCTCGACTTCACCAAAATAGAAACCGACAACGTAACGCTCGAAAAAGCCAGTGTCGACCTGCGCAAGGTAGTTACCGGCGTAACCAACTCGCTGCAGTTTAGGGCTAACGAAAAAAATATTTATATTAAGCAAAACGTAGCTGCCGAAGTGCCGCAATTTGTGGTAGGGGATAGCGCCCGCTTGATACAAATACTGCTGAACCTGGTTGGCAACGCCGTTAAATTTACACACGAAGGCGGCATAACGATAGACATAGGCGTATTGGAAGAGAACGACAAGAATGTACGCATTCGCTTTGCCGTGAGCGACACAGGCATTGGCATAGCGAATGATAAATTAAATACTATATTTGAGTCTTTCCAACAAGCTGAGGCTGATACAACGCGCAAATATGGCGGAACTGGGTTGGGACTGGCCATCAGCAAGCGGTTGGTAGAACTGCACGATTCGCGCATTAATGTGGACAGTGTTTTGGGCCAGGGCTCAACCTTTTGGTTCACAATTACGTTTAATAAGGCAAATACGAATAAAATAAGCGATAGCAAGATGGAAATGGGCTTGAATTTAAATGTGCTTGTGGTTGATGACAACCAGATCAACCGCATATTGGTGAACAAAGTGTTACAACGCTGGGGCACTAAGGTTGATTTTGCCGAAAACGGGCAGCAAGCCGTTGATAAAGTTGAAACCAATAAAAATTATGATGTGGTATTGATGGACGTGCACATGCCGGTAATGGGCGGTCTTGAAGCCACCGAAAAACTCCGCGCCAACGCCGATCCATATTTCCAGCAGCTACCAATAGTGGCCCTCACCGCCTCCATGCTCAGCAGCGAAGTAAACGAAATGAGCAACGCCGGCATGAACGATTTCATCCTGAAACCTTTCGAACCAAAAACGCTTTACGATAAGCTGAGCAAGTATCAGAAGTAGAGATTAGAGACTGGAGATTAGAGGTTAGTACCAGTCAATTCAAATCAAAGCGATATTTTAGATCCCCTCTCGAGAGGGGGCGTGTAGGAAAGCGCGTAAAGGCAGGGGTGTGTTTATCAAACTATGCCCCTAAATCTTTAATTAACGTATCTCTAAACAGGGCGTTGCCGCAGCCCGTGCTGTCCGTAGGACTCCTACGGAGAGGCCCTCGAAGCGGCCCGGGCTTTCCGCTCATACGCCTGCAGGCCTTAACCACGGCTTGTCACACTGAGGCCCTCGAAGTGCCGGTATCCGCTACAATCCCTAACGCATTTTTGTCTGAACCATGATTAAACGGATTTTTCGCGGTTGTTTATTTTTTAAAGGTGCTCAAGAGGGCTTCGCCGTTAAATGATTGCCCTGATTAAAAAAACCGTCATGCCGAACTCGTTTCACTGTTGTCCGGTAAAAGATCTGTCAAAAAGTTTTACCGGACAGCTGGTATCGAAATAGCTGCGATATTTCACGCTAAAAACTTTTTACAACGCTACAAAGCAGCCATAAGCGGTCTAAATGCAAGAAACATCTTGTTTTGAGTAAATTTTTACCGGACAGCCGGGTTTTAAAAAGAGGTACAAAATTTTTCAATGCATGGGCTTACATTTAAAAACTGCATAAAAAAGGGCCTTTTAAGGCCCTAAAGAGTGTTTTTATATATTAAACGAAAGATTACCGGACAACAGTGAACTCGTTTCGGCACCTCACAGACAGGTAGACGACGATGCATAACCCACAAGTATGATGAGGTGCTGAAACAAGTTCAGCATGGCATAGTTTGTAGGCCGTCCGTCCGCTTCCCGTGCGGACACGCTGAACACTTACCGGACACCTCCAACCTTGCTCCTTGCATCATCTACTAATCTCTAATCTCCAATTAACTAATCTCTAATCCAAACACCTTGCAATAATTGCGGAATAAAAGGTTACTCGGCGTAGGCTATGGTAGCGATGCTCAGCTTCACGCCGTCAACTTTCAGTAGTTCCGTCCCGCAGGCTTCCAGTGTCGAGCCGGTGGTTACCACGTCGTCAACTAATAGGATATGCTTGCCTTCAAGCCGTTCAGGGTGCAGTACTTTGAAAACCTCCTGCATGTTTTCAAACCGCAGGAAGCGGCTTTTGTGGGTTTGCGTTTCGGTGGCATGTATGCGTACCAGGTTATCCTCGTCAACCACGGCATTGAGTTTGGTAGCCAACCCACGGGCAAAGCAGGCGCTTTGGTTATAACCGCGCTGATGCAACCGGCTTTTGTGTAGCGGTACGGGCACGATCACGTCTGCCGAGGCAAATACCGGGTTATCGCGCAGCTGCCTGCCTGCAATTTCGCCCAGTATGTCGCCTATCTGCTGCATGCCCTTGTACTTAAAGTGGTGCATCAGGTTCTGTATTTTACCACCTTTGGCGAAATAATACAGCGCATAAGCGCCTTCCAGCGGCAGCTTGCCCCAAAACTGCTGCGCCACAATATTATCCGGCTGGTGGTGAAAATTGGTGATGGGCAGGCTATACAGGCAATCGGTACAAATAATACGCTCACCGGCCACCAAGCCCTCGCCGCAAGCCGGGCACAACTCCGGGAACAACAACGACACAAAATCAGCCAAATACGTTTGCGACAGTTTCATTATATCCAAGTTAGCAAAGTAGCGGGGAATTTGGAAATGATTTTGTTAACATAGGTGGCGTTGCCTGCTGCGATTAATACCTATTATCCGTCATGCTGAACTTGTTTCAGCACCTCATCATGCTCACGGATTATGCATGTCGGCTATCTGTCTGTGAGGTGCCGAAACAAGTTCGGCATGACGTGTTTTTTTTAAAATCAAGTTAATCCTCTAATCCTACAAATCATGGTTCAGACAATTTGCGTTGGATTGTAAGGGTTTAGCCCGCAGGGCCGGAGCGCAGCGCAGCCCTGAAAAGCACGGGCCGCTTCGAGGGCCTCTCCGTAGGAGTCCTACGGACAGCGCGGGCTGCGGCAACGCCCTTTTTTAAGTTGCCACTCAAGCCTCTTCCTTAACCGCCACTTTATCCTTATCCTTAATAGCCAATTGCCCGCAGGCAGCATCGATATCTTTACCACGGCTGCGGCGGATGTTGGTGTTTACGCCTGCTTTGCGCAGGTATTCGGCAAAGGCCTCTACACGGTCTTCGCCGGCGTTCAGGAAACTGGCAAAGGCAATGGGGTTGTATTCAATAATGTTTACTTTGCAGGGCAGGTGCTTGCAAAAGCGGGCCAGTTCGGCGGCGTCCTGCAGGGTATCGTTAAACCCGTCGAACACGATGTATTCGTACGTAACCGGATTCTTGGTTTTGGCGTAGTAATATTTAAGGGCTTCGGCAAGGGCTTTGAGCGAGTTTTGCTCGTTGATGGGCATAATGGTATTACGCTTCTCGTCGTTTGCCGCGTGCAGGCTCAGCGCCAGGTTGAACCTCACGTTATCGTCGCCGAGCTTTTTTATCATTTTGGCAATGCCGGCCGTGCTTACAGTGATGCGCTTTGCCGCCATATTAAGGCCTTCCTCGCTGGTGATCTTATGGATCGAGTCGAGCACGTTTTTGTAATTGAGCAGCGGTTCGCCCATGCCCATGTACACAATGTTGCTCAGGGGCTGGTTATAATTCTCTATAGCCTGCTGATGGATAAGCACCACCTGGTCGTAAATTTCGTCGGGGTTAAGGTTCCTTTTACGCTCCATATAACCCGTTGCGCAAAACTTACAGGTGAGGCTGCAACCCACTTGTGACGATACGCAGGCGGTCATCCGGTCGGTTGTTGGAATTAAAACACCCTCAATCAGGTGGTTATCGTGTAAAATAAAAGAATTTTTTATAGTTTTATCTGCGCTAAACTGTGAGTTGTTGATCCTCACGTTGTTTATGACAAAGTTGTCTTCCAGTTTGGTACGTAGTTCTTTTGAAATGTTGCTCATACCGCCGAAAGAAAAACATGATTTTTTCCAAAGCCATTCGTAAACCTGCTTTGCGCGAAACCCTTTTTCGCCCATGCGCACAAAATGCTCCTGTAAAGCGGGCAAGGTTAGGCTTCTTATATCAATTTTTTCTTTCTTTGTGCTCACATTGCAAAGGTACTCAAAATAAAATTTAGTAGCTTTTTCAGAAGGTATTCTTTTTGTCAGATTAAAAAACAATAACTTTAAGTTAATTGTAATGATTTGACGGATTGGTTCGGTTTTTGAAAAAAAGGTTTATGAAGATGCTTAGTTATTTACGTTAATGAAAAGTTTTAAAGCCGATTATGTTGTTCCAATCTATGCCGATCCAATCAAAAACGGAGTTGTAACAGTTGATGATGAGGGTAAAATAATTGCCGTATCCGACCCTGAAACCCACGCCCGGAACGGACACCCTCCACCCGAAAGCCTGAGTGGCATTATTTGCCCCGGCTTTATCAATTCGCATTGCCATCTCGAGCTGTCGCACCTTGGCGGAAAAGTGCCGCAGAACACCGGGCTGGTGGAATTTATCAAGTCGATATTAAAAGTGCGCTCTGCCGATAATGCAGCCATTGTAGAAGCTGCCGAAAAAGCCGAGCACGACATGATCGAAAACGGCATTGTGGCCGTAGGCGATATATCAAACAACAACCTCACCATCCCTGTAAAAGCAAAGCAGAAATTATACTACCATACTTTTGTTGAAATACTGGGCTTTCTGCCTCCCGCAGCCGAAGAGATCTTCGAGCGGGGTATGGCCCTATTGCATGAATTTAAACCGCAGCCAAGCTCCATAACGGCACATGCGCCATACTCCACCTCAAAAGAACTTTTCCGCCTCATTAAAAAATATTGCGATTCGGGCGTTGACAACCTGCTGAGCATCCACAACCAGGAATGCGAGGACGAGAATAAATTTTTTCGTTATAAACTCGGCAAGTTTAACGATCTGTACGAATATTTCGGTACGGATACTGGTCACTTTAAGCCGCAGGCACGTAACTCGTTACAATCCATGCTGCCCCTGCTTACCAGCAAGCAGGATATATTGCTGGTGCATAACACCTGCACCAATCTGAAGGATATATACTTTTTGAAACGCTTCGATAAAAAGGTAAACTGGTGCTTTTGCCCTAATGCCAACCTGTATATCGAGAACCACCTACCCAAAATCAACCTGTTCGTCGACCAGGGCTTTAACCTCACGCTCGGTACCGACAGCCTGGCATCCAACACCAAGCTGTGCATTTTGCACGAGATGAAAACCATACAGCACAAATACCCCGCCATCGGCACTGAAAGACTGATAGAATGGGGCACATTGAACGGCGCAAAGTTTTTAGGCATAAACGACGAAAAAGGCTCACTTGAACCGGGCAAAAAGCCAGGATTGAATTTGATAACGGATGTGGATGGTATGAAATTGACGGTGGAATCGAAGGTGAGGAAGCTGGTGTAAGTTGCAATATGCTAAAGTGTCCGAAACTGTTTGTAGGTGTCCGCACAGGTAGCGGACGGACGGTTAATTCCCTTTACCGCAAATCACCACCCGTCATTGCGCGGAGTGAGCAGGGCAGTGCGAGCACAACGACAAAGCAATCTCTGCGTTTACAGGTGTCAAACTTTGTTGGATGGAAAGCGGAATCTTCAGTACTATAATTTTATACTCCTTTGATTTGCGTATGCAGTCCAAATGACTCCTTCGGAGAGATGGCTTCGTTCCTCGCCATGACGGTGTATTTTTTTATATTTGACACATGTCACCTATCAAAAACATCCTCACACTACTACTGTCAGCTATCACCCTAACAGCATCCGCCCAAACCGTAAAAACTGATAAAGGCTATATCCGCGGCTTAACGGAAAACAATATCGCAGTTTTTAAAGGCATCCCATATGCCCAACCACCCGTTGGCGACCTGCGCTATCTTCCGCCAACGGATCATAAAGCATGGACGGATACCCTCAATACAACCGACTTCGGCTCATCGGCAACACAGCCGGCAGGCAATAAAGTGATGGGCGCAGAAGATTGCCTTTACCTAAATCTTTATACACCTGCAATGGATGACCACAAACGTGCAGTAGTGGTTTGGGTACACGGCGGCAGCATGACCAACGGCAGCGGCAGCGGGATGAACGGTCACGCTTTTGCGGATAAGGATGACATCGTGACCATCACCATCAACTACCGCCTTGGCGCATTGGGCTTTTTATATATGGGCGATGTAGATAGAAAATACGCGCAATCAGGCAATTTAGGTTTGCTGGATGTGGTTGCGGCCTTAAAATGGATCCACCAAAACATTGCAGCCTTCGGCGGTGACCCTAACCGGGTAACCATAATGGGTGAATCAGCAGGGGCGAAGCTGCTAAGCGCGGTGATGGTATCGCCGGCCTCAAAAGGATTATACCAGCAGGCGATTTTAGAAAGCGGCTCGGTACAATGCATCCGCGACAGCGTTACCTCAAAAAATGAACGCACCCGCTTGCTGAACCAACTGGGCCTAACCGCGGCAGATGCACGCCAATTGCTTACATTGCCCGCTGACAGCATCATGAAAGCGCAAGGCAAAATTTGCGAAGGTATTGGTGGCAATTCCCAATTAGGGCCGGTTTATGATGGTGTTACTATCCCACTGGATGGCTACAGGTACGCTGCAAGCGGCAAATTGGCTGGCATCAAAGCCATTATCGGCACAAACGAAAATGAAGGCGCAGCTTTTACCGGCCCGAATGCCGATTATAGCTACGCAAATGCCACAATTTTTAAACCATTGTTTCAAAACGATGCGCCAATGGCTTATGCCTACTATCAGCAGCAATTAAAAACAGACTCACCGTATGCTGCCGCGGTAAAAACGCTTACGCAGTATATGTACCAGGTGCACTCATACCGGTTGGCGAAAGCAATAACGCCTGCCGGTGCAAGCGTTTGGATGTATCGCTACAAATACCAGAATGGCAAACCATTCGGTGCGCGCCATGGCGATGAGCTGCATTATATATGGGGTGCGGATAAGATATTAGCTTCAAATGATGACGCAGACAAAAAGCAATTGGCACGATCGCTGCACAGCGCCTGGGTAGCCTTCATCAAAACCGGCGACCCGAACACCACTAACGCACCCAAGTGGCCGAAGTATAATAATTATGCACGCCAGGTAATGATATTTGATTCGACAGATACCGTAATGCCGCTTAAAGAGGTTTATGATGATAAAAACTTTCCGTCGGCGGTGTTTGTAATGAAGTGAGATTATTCAGCCTGTCATTCTGAGCATAGCGAAGAACCTGCAAATTTGCCAGCACGCAGACAGGTTCTTCACTTCGTTCAGAATGACAGGTTTTTACCATGAACTATGATCTATGAACCCCAAGAAACACCTCGATATCACCATTAAAGGCAAAGTACAAGGCGTATTTTACCGCGCCAGCACCAAAGCCGTGGCCGACCAGCTGGGCATAACCGGCACCGTACAAAATACCGGCGATGGCGACGTACAAATTGCCGCCGAAGGCACCGAAACCATGTTAGGCATGTTCCTCGACTGGTGCCGCGAAGGCCCTGAAAAAGCCGAAGTAACTTCGGTGGATTCGCATGAGGGTGAATTGAAAAACTATCGTAATTTTGAGGTGATAAAAAAGAAGTTCCTGTAAAGGCAGGAGTACACTAAGCGATCTGTAAAAAGCTTTATGCTTTCATCCTTTCGCTTTCAGCTTAAAAAAGATTGTCTACAGCTAAGAAATTCGCAGGGCAAACCGCCTTATATGGCATCAGTACCATTGCCAGCAGGGTGCTTACCTTTTTCATGACGCCGATCTACACGCGCTCCTACGCTTTGGGCGCTAACGGTATCATTACCACTATGTACAGCTATGTGTCAATGACCAATGCGCTGCTCACATTTGGTATGGAAACCACCTTCTTCCGCTACCTGAACAAACACGCCGATAACAAGCAAAAAGTTTACAATAATGCCTTTGCATCGGTAGCTGCCGTTACGGTGCTGTTCCTGCTTTTTACGTTGCCGTTCATTGGTCATATCGCTTCGTTTATCGATATCGACCACGCAAAAAAGGTAAGTCATGCCAAGCCTGTTTTAGGCAGCTCACCGGCAGATTTCTTAAAATATACTTACCTGTTTTTAGCCATAGTAGTGGTTGACGCCTGGTGCGCCATTCCCTTTGTAAAGCTTAGGGCCGATGGCAAACCCGGTCGTTATGGTATCATCAAAATGGCCAGCGTGCTCATATTTGTCGGCTTTAATATGCTGTTTATATATGTACTTCCTTTTTGGATAAAACATCATTTAGGCGGCGCAGCATGGATAAGCGGCTGGTACGTACCGAAATGGGTAGGTTACGTTTTTATATCGGAGCTTTTATCCAGCATAGTTACCTTATTGCTATTGCTGCCTGAATTATTGAAGATCAGGTTTGAGTTTGATAAGGCTATGCTCATGAGCATGTACAGCTACAGTTGGCCGGTGCTCATCGCCAACCTTTCTTACCTGGTAAATGAGAATATGGATAAGATATTGCTGGGCAAGCTGCTAACCGTCAACGTAGCGCGCGATGTGGGGATCTATGGCGCCTGTGCTAAAATAGCCGTGTTCCTCAGCGTGTTTATCAATGCCTTCAGGCTGGGCGCCGAGCCTTTCTTTTTCAATCAGTCGAAAAACAAAAATGCCGGGCAAACCTATGCCCGTATTATGGACTATTTTGTGATAGCCGTATGCGTGATTTTCATAGGCATTATAGCTAATATTGAAATATTAAAGTATTGGGTACACGGGCCTGATGCGCGACAAACGGCACTTTACTGGACAGGCTTGCGAGTGATTCCACCGTTGGCTTTTGGTTACGTGAGCCTCGGTATTTATATGAATCTTTCCATCTGGTATAAACTATCAGACCAAACTAAGTTCGGGCTTTATATTTCGGGTATAGGTGCTGTACTCACCATTGTACTGAATGTACTGTTCATTCCAAGTTACAGTTACATGGCATCTGCATGGACATCCCTAATAGCTTATACCATTATGATGATCCTGTCTTACCTGTGGGGGCAGAAGAATTATCCCATCCCTTACAACCTTAAAAAGAACCTCGCGTATATCGTTTCGGCAATTGTGGTCGTTTATTTATCGTTCTACATTTTTAAGCGGAATATTTTTATAGGCGATGCGCTGCTGCTGGGCTATGTACTGGTAGCGTTTTATTTTGAACGTGCTAACTTAAAAGCTATATTTAAACGATGATCATCAGGATAATAAACCGCTCAAAAAACGGCCTTCCGGGCTATGAAACCATACATTCGGCAGGGATGGACCTGCGTGCCGACCTCGAAGCGCCGGTAACTTTAAAGCCGATGGAACGTAAACTTATACCAACAGGTTTGCATATCGAATTACCTGAAGGCTACGAGGCGCAGATACGTCCGCGTAGCGGTTTGGCGTTAAAGCATGGCATAGGCATTGTAAACTCACCCGGTACGGTTGATGCCGATTACCGTGGCGAGATAAAAGTGCTGCTCATCAATTTTTCGGAAGAAGTTTTCGAGGTGAAAGCCGGCGACAGGATAGCGCAGATGATCATTTCAAAACACGAGAAGGTGGATTGGGAACAGGTAGAAATATTAAATGAAACTTCCCGTGGCGCGGGTGGTTATGGACATACAGGTATTGGTTAACAGATGAGAACGGGACGGCAGATAGCAGGCATATTTTTAATGGTACCGGCTTTTGCTATGGCGCAAGCCGGCAAAACCGACAGTACGCTGCTTGCCGCAAAGTCGCGCTCTATGACCCAGATGGACAGCCTGGTGGAAAAGCAATTGTTCTTCTCCGCCCTCGGCGAGAAGGCGATAGATAATTATGGACATGCGGCTGAATTATTCACCCGCGTGCTTCAAACCGACCCCAATAACGACGCGGCCATGTACGAGCTGGCGGCAATAAAAAAACACCAGGATAACTACCACGATGCCCAGGCGTTGATGGAACATGCCGTTACCATTAGTCCGGATAATGAATGGTACTGGTTATCGCTGGCGGAATGTTATGAGAAAAACAACAGTCTTGTAAAACTCGAAGGTGTATTTGACGAGCTGATCCGTATCAACCCCGATAAATCGGAATATTATTTTGATAAAGGCAAAACTTATTTCCTCGAAAAAAAATACGATGACGCGCTAAAAGCTTACGACCTGCTGCAGCAAATGAATGGGCTGGATGATAATGTGCTTGCAGCCAAACAGAAGATATACCTTATTCAAGGAAAAATCGACCTTGCGGTTGCCGATATCAACCGGATGATAGCGGATAACCCCTCGCAGATGCGTTACTATTTGCTGCTGGCCGAGGTGTATAACTCAAATGGGTATTCGGATAAAGCATTCAAAGCTTTGCAGGATGCCGAAAAGATCGACCCCAACAACGGGCAGTTACACCTTGCGTTGGCGGATATCTATCGCGATAAAAAAAATGCTGATGGCTGTTTTAATGAGCTGAAGCTGGCCTTTGCCATTCCCGACCTGGATATCGACCAAAAGATAAAAATACTGGGTGGCTATATTCCAAAATTCCCCGATCCTAACGCCAAATCCTGTGCATTGGTGTTAAGCAAGATCTTGATCGAAACACATCCAACGGATTCCAAAGCTTTTGCCGTTTATGGCGACATGCTTTATCAAACCGATGATTACAAAAACGCTGAGGACGCTTACAAAAAATCCATTATGCTGGATGGCAATCATTACGAAGTGCGTGAGCAGCTGGTAAGGATAGAGCTGAGCAATAACGAAATAGACAATGCCATAAAAGATGGGCAGGATGCATTATCTCTGTTCCCTAACCAGGCCTGGATGAATTATTTGGTGGGTATTACCTACGTACAGAAAAAACAACTGGATAAAGGCCTTAGCTATCTTAAAAACACCATCTCTATCGAAACTGATGATAAGGACTTGCTATCCCTAACCTACTCGGCCCTTGGCGATCTGTACCACGGGCAAAAAGATGATAAAAATTCGGACAACGCTTATCAAAAAGCGCTTACCTATAACCCGGATAATGCATTTGCGCTGAATAATTTTGCTTATTATCTTTCTATTCGCGGGGATGATCTGGATAAGGCCGCGCAAATGGCAGCACATGCAAATGAATTGCAGCCCAATACCGCATCCTTTGAGGATACCTATGCCTGGATACTCTTCAAGCAAAAGAAATATGCCGATGCAAAGAGCTGGATAGAAAAAGCCATTCTGCATGATAAAACCAGCAGCGCCGTGCAAATGGAGCACTATGGCGATATTATGTTCTACCTCGGCGATACCAATGCCGCTGTGGAGAACTGGAAAAAAGCACGCTCGATAGGTGAGCAATCCCCATTATTAGACCGCAAAATAAATGAAAGAAAATATATCGAATAAACTACTGATCGCCTGCTGCCTGCTGACTATGTTCAGCTGCCATACCCGTAAAAAGCTGGCGGTAAATCCAGGCGGCCCGATGATACATGTAAATAGTATTGAAGATAAGCTGAGCGCCATCAGGGCCCAGCAAACCAATTTCAATACTTTCAGCGGCAAAGCTAAAACTTCGCTAAACCTCAATGGTGATACGCACGATGTTACAGTCAATATCCGCATCAATAACAATAAAGAGATTTGGGCATCGGTAACTGCATTATTGGGCATTGAAGTTGCGCGCGCAGTTATTACACCCGATAGCATCCTGGTGCTTAATAAATTACAGGGGCTTTATATTAAAAAGCCTTTCAGCTTTATTCACCAGTACACTAATAAGCAAGTTGATTATGCCATGCTGCAAGCCCTGTTTACCGGTAACGCAGTACCAAAGCTGTTGAACGACAGTGCAAAATATTCTACCGTTGGGGATAGCGTAAAACTCGATGGCAAACTGACCGACCTGGTGTACAAACTGCTATTAGGCACCGATCTTAAAGTAAAGCGGACAGAGTTGGCTAACGATGCCGAAGGACAATCGATGCAGGTGAATAATTCCTTCATTGTGCAAAACAATCAGAAGGTACCAGCGCAAATTGATATCACATCGGTTGCAAAAAGTAATAAAATTGAGGTTAATTTGCATTTTGTAAAGGTTGACTATAATCAGCCTCAGGATTATCCGTTTAACATACCGCCGTCATACCAGCCGGCGCAATGAACACGGTCGTCCGCCCCAAACAGAACGAACGAATGAGATATTTGAGAATAGCTTTTTTCCTGCTTTGCATTTTTACGGCTGTGAACGCGCATGCGCAAAGCAGCGCCGAGCTGAAACACCGCCGTGAGCTATTGCAGCAGCAATTACAGCAGCTTAACCAGCAGTATGAAGAGACGGTAAGTAACAAAAAAGCATCGTTAAAACAGCTGAGCTTGCTCAAGCAACAGATCAGTTTGCATGAAGAACAGATCACGCTGATCAACTCGCAGGTAAGAAGTTTAGATAATCAAATCTCTGAGAGCAATAATACCGTACATAGCTTACAGAACCAGCTGGACCAGCTCAAAAAAGAGTACGCGGCAATGATATTGTTCGCATATCGTAATAAAAGCGCATATAACAAGCTGATGTTCATTTTTGCGGCGAAGGATTTTAACCAGGCGTATAAGCGCCTGAAGTACCTGCAGCAATTTGCAGAATACCGCCAGCGACAGGCCAATTATATTGAAGGTACCCAAAAGGACCTGCATGTGAAAATAAAGGAGCTGGACGAAAGCAAAAAGGAAAAGAGTAACCTGCTTGCCGACCAGGAAAAGGAAAAGCAAACGCTGGGCGAACAGCGCAGCACACAGGCTAAAGTAGTATCCGACCTGTCGAAACAGGCAGGCTCGTTGCAGCAGCAGCAGAAGGATGTGCAAAGGAAGATAGCCGAAACCACCCGCGCTGTGAATGAAGCGATCAGGAGGGAAATTGAGGAGGCGAGAAGAAAGGCAGAGGAAGAGGCGAAGCGCAGGGCCGCCGCTGAGGCAGCAAGACTGGCAGCTTCGGGGGCTAAACCGGCAGAGACAAGAACTATTGAATCGACAAGGCATAAGATAACCAGCAGCTCGAGCAATAGCGAGGTTTTGAATGCTACGCCGGAAGCCGCTAAACTGTCAAACGACTTTTTAGGTAACCGCGGAAGATTACCATGGCCGGTTACCAATGGTTATATAACACAAGGGGTAGGAATCTATTTTAGTCACGGTATAAAGAGCGAAAGCACCGGGGTTGATATAAAAGCCAACCCGGGGGCCAATGTAAGGGCTGTTTTTGAGGGCGAGGTAAAAAGTGTATTGGATATAAGCGGTACTTATTTGGTAATTATTCGTCACGGTGAATACTTTACGGCATATTCAAACCTGCGCACGGTAAGCGTGTCAAAAGGCGAGAAGGTGTCGACAAAGCAAGTCATCGGTACGGTTGCTACAGACCCGGCCACAGGCGAGTCGAGCGTGCATTTCGACTTAACACGCGGTTCGGAATATGTGAACCCTAAGGAATGGCTGGCGCCAAATTGATGCTTGACCCGCGAATAATAAATTGTTTATATTTGTAGTCTTTTAAAATAAAATTTATGCTGGGGTTTGTTCTGTTGTTTTTTGATATAGGCGGAGGGGAAATAATACTGATACTGGTTGTTGCGTTAGTACTGTTTGGTGGCGATAAACTGCCCGAACTGGCACGCGGCCTGGGCAAAGGGATCCGTGATTTTAAGGATGCATCGGAAGGTGTAAAACGTGAGATCACCAACCAGATAGATACTTTTGAGGCGAAAAAAGCTGCTGAAGCAGAAGCAAAAAAGGAAGCCGACGAAGCTGAAGCAGCGCCAAAAAGTGAAACTGAAACGCAAAAACCCGTAATTACACCGGCAACTAATGCAATGCCGATAGGGGAGATAGGTTCAAGCGCGGAGATTGAGCCGGTTACCAATACAGATCCGGAGCATTTAAGAGAAACACCAATTGAACGTTTGGTTGATCAGCCTGAAAAGACTGAGCACAACGAAGCAAAATCGTAATAATAATATTCATTATATATAAATTCAAAAATTATGGGATTAGATAATCCAACCACCCTCATTATAATACTGGTAGTAGTATTATTGTTATTCGGAGGCAAAAAAATTCCTGAACTGATGAGGGGTTTAGGCAAAGGCGTAAAAGAATTTAAAGACGCGTCAAGCAACGACGGCAGCACCACTACTACGTCAACAAATACTGAAGAGAAACCTAAGAATTAGTAATTAGTGGTCGGTGATTAGAGATTAGTAATTTATAGTTACTAATGTAAATCACTAATCTCTGATCTCCAATCTCTAATCTCTGACTCCAAGACTTATCTGTTGGAATATTTTCGATATTCAACGGATAAGTTTTTTTGTTTTAATCATGACCTTCTTAGTTATATAGGATCGGAACGGAAATGCTTATTTTCTTCCCTGATCTCCAATCTCTAATCTCTCCGTAGGAGTTCTATGAACTAATCACTATTTTAGCCCCATGGCTAATTTCTATACCTCTTTAAGCGAAGTAAAGAACGCGTTGTCCGGCGGTGAGGTAACCGTTGAAGGGCTGGTAAAGCATTATCTTGAAAGGATAAAAGCTAACGGGCACCTTAATGCCTTTAACGAGGTATTTGCAGACGAGGCTTTACAACGCGCCATCGAAGTTGATTCCCGCATAAAATCAGGCACTTCCGGTCGTTTGGCTGGGATGGTGATCGCCATTAAGGATAACATCAGCTACAAAGATCACCAGGTTTCTGCATCATCTAAGATACTTGATGGCTTTACAGCCATTTTTTCATCCACCATAGTCGAGCGTTTGCTGGCAGAAGATGCCGTAATCATTGGCCGCTGCAATTGCGATGAGTTTGCAATGGGCGCGAGTAACGAAAACTCCTACTTCGGCCCGGTAAAGAATTTTGCCGATCCTGCGAAAGTTTCGGGCGGTTCATCGGGTGGTTCGGCAGTTGCGGTGCAGGCAGGCATGTGTTTGGCAGCTATCGGTACGGATACCGGCGGCTCGGTTAGGCAGCCGGCATCGTTTTGCGGTGTTATCGGTTTTAAACCTACGTACGGCCGTATTTCAAGACATGGTATTATTGCTTATGCTTCTTCGTTCGACCAGGTTGGCCCGATAACTACTTCGGTTGAGGACGCAGCTATATTACTCGAGGTAATGGCCGGCGCTGACGAATATGACAGCACCTTATCGCAAAGGCCTGTTCCGCATTTCAGCCAGAATTTAGCCGAGCCTGGCAAAAAGAAAATAGCCTATTTAGAAGAAGCCATCACCAGCCCCGGTATCGATAAAGAGGTAAAAGATGTGCTGGTAAAATATATAGACAAATTGCGCGAAGAAGGGCACACCGTTGAGCCTGTCACTTTCCAATATCTTGATTACCTCGTGCCCACCTATTATATACTGGCAATGGCCGAGGCATCGTCAAACCTGGCCCGTTATGATGGCGTGCATTATGGCTATCGCAGCCTTGCCGCTACCGATCTGCAGTCGACCTATAAAAAGTCGCGATCTGAAGGTTTTGGTAAAGAAGTGAAGCGCCGTATTATGTTGGGTACGTTTGTGCTAAGTGCGGGATACTATGACGCTTACTATGCGAAGGCGCAAAAAGCACGTCGTCTTATTCGCGAAAAAACAGAGGAAATTTTAAGTGAATACGATTTTATCCTCACACCAACCGCGCCGGAACCGGCATTTACCATCGGCGAAGGTTCAAAAGATCCTGTTATCTCTTATCTGGCGGATATTTTTACTGTACAGGCGTCGCTTACAGGCCTTCCGGCTATTTCTTTGCCGATGGGCAATAATAACAAGGGCTTGCCGTTAGGATTACAATTGCTGGCCAACAAGTTTGCGGAAGAACAACTGTTAAATTTCTCAAAATATTTCCTGGAACTTAAAAATTAGTATTTTCGTAAAAGATTGGGAAAAGCAATAACCCTTAGTTAAACCCGCTTGATGAAGAAACTTTTTATTTTAGTTTTCTGCCTCCTGTCACTCAACTTAGTTAAAGCTGTCGGGCTTCAACCGGGCAGTGCCACCCCCAAACAAAATAAAGACACCACGTCTGCCCATATGGCGGCGCAAATGCCTTTATCGCCTTACGGCAACCAGATCAAACACCGTTTAGATTCTATCAGGAAGGATATCCCGATGGATTACAACGAGTTTGTGCAAAGCTACATCGATGCCTACCTGCAAAACAGGGAAGAGATGGCGCATGTTATCGGCCTGGCAAAATACTACTTCCCGATATACGAGAAAGCGTTTAATGATGCAGGCGTACCCACGGAGATCAAATACCTTTCCATCGTCGAATCAAAGCTCGATCCTAACGCTGTATCGCGCGTAGGTGCTACCGGTCCGTGGCAGTTCATGGCGCCTACTGCAAAACTTTATGGGCTCACTATGGATGATTACACCGACGAGCGTAAAGACCCTGTTCGCGCCAGCTATGCTGCTGCAGCCTACCTTAAGGATGCTTATGAAGAATTTGGCGACTGGCTGCTGGCCATTGCCTCGTACAATTGCGGCAAAAGCAGTGTTGAAAGCGCTATAGAAAAAGCCGGAGGCGCTACAGATTTCTGGTCCATCCGCCAATATTTGCCTGCCGAAACCCGTAATTATGTTCCTGCCTACATCGCAGTGGCTTATGTAATGAATTATTACAAAAGACACAATATCGTCCCCGAATCCTGCCAGTATGGGATGAAGATGGATACGATAATGGTGGATAAGCATATTTCGCTCAGCAACATTTGCACTACGTTAAATATGGATATCAAAGTGCTGTATGGCCTGAATCCTGTTTATCGCACTTATATTGTAAATGGCACCGCTGCCAACCCGCGTAAAGTTATCATCCCGCAAATTCCAAGCAATAAATATGGTGCTTTGTACGAGGCTTTGAACAATCCCGCCCCCGGTTTTGGTTTCCTCAGATCGAGGCATAAGCATGACGACCCTGAATCATCTTCATCAAAAAATCATAATTATATAACCTATAAAGTTAAGCACGGCGATACCTGGAAAACGATAGCAGCCCGTTTCGACGGCATATCTGTTAAGCAGATAAAAGAGTGGAACGGCCTGAGCACCGCGCAGTTACAACCCGGCATGACGTTGAGGATCAGTAGGGGGTAGTGAGTAGTTGATTGGGTTTATTAGGTGAGTAGTTGAGCTTCAGCTATTCACGAAATAACTAACCAATCAACTTAATCAACCTAATAAACCACTCACCAGCCAAAAAAGCTTACTTTTGAGTCCTGAATTAGAGAAGATGAATAATAAACCCAATCGTAAACAGGACGCCTTAAATTACCACTCAAAGGGCCGTCCTGGTAAGATACAGGTTGTCCCTACCAAGCCAACCAATTCCCAGCGCGACCTTTCCATGGCCTATTCGCCCGGCGTAGCCGAGCCCTGCCTTGCCATAGCCAATAACCCTGAAGACGTTTATAAATATACTGCCAAAGGCAATCTGGTGGCCGTTATCAGCAATGGTACCGCCGTTTTAGGCTTAGGCAATATTGGCCCTGCGGCCAGTAAGCCGGTGATGGAAGGTAAAGGCCTGCTTTTTAAAATATATGCCGATATTGATGTGTTCGACCTGGAGCTGGATGCCAAAGATCCGGATGATTTTGTAAGGATCGTTAAAGCGCTTGAGCCGACATTTGGCGGGATCAATCTGGAAGATATATCTGCACCAACATGCTTTGAAATAGAGCGCAGGCTGAAGGCCGAAATGAAAATCCCGGTAATGCATGACGACCAGCACGGTACGGCCATCATTTCCGGCGCGGCATTGATCAACGCTTGCGAGATCCAGGGCAAAAAGCTGGATAAAATAAAGATGGTAGTGAATGGCGCCGGTGCGGCAGCTGTTTCCTGCTCAAAAATGTACCTGTCGTTAGGTGTGAAAAAAGAGAACCTGGTGATGTTTGACATCAACGGCATGATCGCACCTGAGCGTACCGATTTGGATGATATCCGCATGGAGTTTGCTACCGAGCGTAAGGATATTAAAACGCTTACCGAAGCGATGAAGGGCGCTGATGTGTTTGTCGGCCTCTCGGCAGGTAACGTGGTTACGCCGGATATGCTGAAAGGCATGGCTAAAAACCCTATCGTGTTCGCAATGGCTAATCCCGAGCCGGAAATTGCTTACGACCTGGCGATGGGTACCCGTAAGGACATCATTATGGCAACCGGCCGTTCGGATTTCCCTAACCAGGTGAATAATGTGCTGGGTTTCCCATACATTTTCCGCGGCGCGCTGGATGTAAGGGCAACGGCCATTAACGAAGAAATGAAAATAGCGGCGGTAAGATCCATAGCCGAAATCGCTAAAAAACCTGTTCCCGAAGCCATTAATTTGGCCTATAATACGACAACGTTGAAGTTCGGCCGCGATTACATCATACCCAAGCCAATGGATCAGCGCCTTATTATCGAGGTGTCAACGGCGGTGGCAAAGGCAGCGGTTGACTCAGGCGTGGCGCGCAATGTTATAACAGACTGGGATGCTTACGCCGAAGAATTGCGCCGAAGAATAGGCATTGACGACCGTTTGCTGCGTAATCTGACTAACAAGGCCAAACAAAATCCAAAACGTGTAGTATTTGCCGAGGCCGATACTTACAAGATATTGCGTGCGGCACAAATTGTAAAAGATGAGTGTATTGCTACGCCGATATTATTGGGCAACCCGGACAAGATCAAACAGATCATAAAAGAGAACGACCTGTACCTTGGCGATGTGGAAATACTCGACCCGCAAAATGGTTGCGCACCGCGTTCAAAAGAGTACGCCGAATACCTGTACAATATGCGGCAGCGCCGTGGTGTTACAGCATACGAATCTAAAAAACTGCTTAATGACCGTAACTATTACGGAGCATGCATGGTGCAGTTTGGCGAGGCCGATGCTTTGATCTCCGGTTTAACGAAAGACTATGTGACCACCATTAAGCCGGCCCTGCATATCATCGGTACCGAGGACGGGGTAAACCGGGTAGCGGGTATGTACATGATGATCACCCAAAAAGGCCCTGTATTTTTTGGCGATACTACGGTAAATGTCGACCCGAGCGTACAGGAATTAGTGGATATTACCGTGCTGATGGAGCACTCTGTGCGACAGTTCAATATTGTGCCAAGGGTGGCTATTCTGTCGTACTCAAACTTTGGCTCAAACAAAGGCAGGGTGCCCGATGGTACCCGCGAAGCTGTACAGATTCTTCATGAAAAATATCCTGAAATGATTGTTGACGGTGAAATGCAGGCCAATTTCGCGCTAAACCCGGAATTGCTTGCCGATAATTTTCCGTTCTCAACTTTATCAGGAAAGCCTGCAAATACATTAATTTTTCCTAACTTGGAATCGGGCAATATCGCTTATAAACTCTTGCAGGAAATAGGCGGCGCCGAAGCCGTTGGGCCTATATTGCTTGGCCTTAAAAAATCAGTTCACGTATTGCAGTTGGGCAGTTCGGTAAGGGAAATTGTAAACATGGTAACCATTGCTGTGGTCGACGCGCAGCAAAAAGCCGGCGAGATAGCAACAAAAAAATAACAGAATCTGGAGAGACATGTACGCTTATATAGATGGAAAATTAGTTTTCAAGAGCCCTTCTTATGTGGTGATAGATGCTGGTGGAATAGGGTACCACATCAACATATCTCTTCATACCTACTCGCAGCTGGGCGCCGACGAGCGCTGTAAACTATACACATGGCTTCATGTAAAAGAAGATGCGCACACGCTGTACGGCTTTCTTGATGAAGGCGAACGTCGCTTGTTCCTGCACCTGATATCCATCTCGGGCATCGGGCCGAACACCGCAAGGATGGTTTTATCATCCATTACACCAACTGAAATACATTCTGCAATTATTAACGGCAATGTTGCCCTCATTCAACGTATAAAGGGTATTGGGCCGAAATCTGCCCAGCGCATTATACTGGAATTGCAGGACAAGCTGCGTAAAGAAGGCCCGGAAACCTTAACCTCCGCGCCTTTGAACCATTCAGCTAAAGACGAAGCACTTTCCGCATTGGTGATGCTGGGTTTTGCACGTAATGCCGCAGAGAAAGTACTGGACCAGGAAATGAACAAAAGCAAGGAGGATTTAACAGTTGAGCAACTGGTGAAGTCCGCTTTAAAGAACTTATAATTACAAGTAATTTGATAGACTTTTGACGAAGCGATTTGTGTTGAAATTTGTTGCCGTTGCCCTGGTATTAATATCTTTTTGCGGGGTTAGGACAGCATTTGCCCAACAAAACGCAACGAAGAAAAACGACACCTCAAAAGTTATAACGCCTTACCCGCTTACCGACCCTGCGCCGATCCGCATACGCCAGGGAATATTTGACAATGATCCGCCAAATCTGGTCCGCACTATCGAGTATGATCCCATCACAAATCAGTATGTTTTGTATGAACGTGTGGGCGATATGCTGTATCATCCGCCCGTGTATCTTACTTTTACCCAATACCTCGCACTTAAGCAAAGGGAAAGTGAGCGAGGTTATTTTAAGCAGTTAGCTGATACCTATGCCTACCAGTCGCAGCAGCCGGGTTTTATTCCGCAGATCAAGGTTCGCAGTCAAACTTTCGAGCGCATTTTTGGCAGTGATAATATCGACATTAAAGCGCAGGGATCGGCAAATGCCACCTTCGCAGGACAAATCAACAAGAACGATAACCCGCTCTTCAATACCCAGCAGCGCGACCAGTTCAACTTCAATTTCGACCAGCAGATACAGCTGAACGTAACCGGTAAGATAGGCGATAGCATGACTATCGCTACCAATTACAATACCAACGCGCAGTTCCAGTTCGATAACCAAATCAAGCTCGACTACAAAGGCAAAGACGACGACATTATACAGGAAATACAAGCCGGTACGGTTAGCATGCCGCTGCCAACGCAGCTCATCACCGGCACGCAGGCGCTTTTCGGCGTAAAAACCAAGCTGAAATTCGGGAAGTTGAATGTTACCTCGATCTTGTCGCAGCAGCGCTCACAATCCAAAACCATTACCATCACCAATGGTGCTGAGCAAGGCAACTTTAAATTTACTACCGACCAGTACGATGCCAACAAGCACTTCTTCCTGTCGCAATACTTTCGCGATCATTATGATGCTGCCTTGGCTAACATTCCTATCATCAGCTCAAACATTACCATTACCAAAATCGAGGTTTGGACAACCAACCGCGTAAATGCTACCACCAACTCGAGAGATATATTGGCGCTGATGGATCTGGGCGAAAATTCGCCTTACAATAAAACGCTGGTACATGGCGGCGCGGGCTTTTCGGCATTGCCAGCCGGTACGGATATTCCGGGCTTCTCACAGCAGTCGAACAGTTTGTTAAAAGGCCTGCCTACGGATGCGCGCTTGACCAACTCGAACGCTGTTGCCACTTACTTTAATAGCACGGGTAATTCCGATAACTACGCAAAGCTGACTTACGCCCGCCAGCTGGTGCAGAACAAAGACTTTACCCTGCAATCGCAGCTGGGTTATATCTCGTTGAATTACCCTTTAAATAACGACGAGGTGCTCGGCGTGGCTTACCAGTACACTTGTAATGGCGTCACTTACCAGGTGGGTGAGTTCTCAAGCGACAGGCCGGTGAATGCCACTACGCCCAATGTGCTGTATGTGAAGTTGTTGAAGAATACCATCCTCAAAACCAGCCTGCCAACATGGAAGCTGATGATGAAGAACATTTACTCGCTGGGTGCGTACCAGGTAAGCCCGAATAATTTTAAGCTGGCGATCTCGAGGCTGGATAATAATTCGGGCATTGCCAAGGAGATCATGGCGCAGGGCGCGAATACGACCGGGAAATTATGGATCCAACTGACCGATTTGGATAACCTCGACCAACAAAACGAAAAACGGCCGGATGGCTATTTCGATTTTCTCGACGGTATTACTATCGATTCCAAGAACGGTTTGATCATCTTCCCCGAACTGGAACCTTTCGGCTCCGACCTGGCTAAGAGATTTGCGCCGGGTGAAACAAACCTCATCAATACGTATACCTATCAGCCGTTATACGATTCGATACAAACCATCGCGCAGCAATATTACCCGCAGTTAAACAGGTACGTGATCCAGGGTACTTATTCCTCGCAGGGTGGTTCCGAATACCAACTGAATGCCACCAATATCCCGCAAGGCTCGGTAGTTGTAACTGCCGGCGCTACAAAACTGGTTGAAGGCAATGACTATACGGTTGATTATAACGGTGGTACCATAAGGATCCTGAACCAGGCCATCCTGTCGTCAGGGGTACCGGTAACGGTGAATCTGGAAAACAACGAGCTGTTTGGCGTTCAGCAAAAATCGCTGTACGGATCAAGGTTCGATTATCAGGTGAACAATAAGCTGGCCCTGGGCGCTACCGTTATGCACCTTACAGAGCAGCCACTTTCGCAGAACGAGGCGGTGGGCGATGAGTCGATCTCCAACACCATCTGGGGTTTCGATGCTAATTATAAATCCGATTCCCGTATGTTAACGCGGTTAGTTGATAAGCTGCCTTTTATCCATACCAAGGCCCCATCCTCGGTTAGCTTAAGCGGTGAATTTGCCCAGTTGCTGCCCGGAACGCCAAGTGTGCTGAACTATGCGGGATCGAAAAATGGTACGGCTTACCTTGACGATTTTGAAAGCAGCCAATCAGACATCGATCTGAAAAGCCCGATCAGCTGGCAGATCTCCGGTACGCCGCAGGCTTTCCCCGAATCGCAAAAGTTTAATGACCTGAGTTACGGTTTTAACCGTGCACGACTCGCGTTTTACACTATCGACCCGATATTTTATACATCCAGTACCATCCCGGTATCGAAAGCCGAGCTATCTAAACCATATACCCGCGAAGTACTGGAGACGGAAGTGTTCCCGTACCAGCAGTCGGTTACCGGGCAGCCTTTGATCCTGCCGACATTCGATCTGGCCTTTTATCCTACGGTGCGCGGCCAATACAACTATACCACCCAGATCAACATGGATGGTTCGCTGCAAAGCCCATCGACCAAATGGGGCGGTATTATGCGCGCGGTGTCAAGTAACGATTTTGAGGCATTGAACGTGGGCTACATAGAATTTTGGGTACTTGATCCTTTTATCGGCAAACCTAATTCAAATGGTGGCGACCTGTATTTTGATATCGGTAGTATTTCGGAAGATATTTTGAAGGACGGTCGTAAGAGTTTGGAGAACGGACTGCCTGTCAACGGTGATTACAGCACAGTTGATACTACCGCATGGGGGCGCGTATCGAAAACACAGCCCGTTGTGGATGCTTTTGATAACAACCCGTCATCGCGCTCATTGCAGGACGTTGGTTTAGACGGTTTGGCCGATGCCGACGAACAGACAAAATTTGCCCAACAGGTACAGGCTGTTAAAACACGCACCACACCGGCGGTAGGCGCAGCATATGCGGCCGACCCTTCGAGTGATGATTACCAGTATTACCAGGGCTCACAGCTCGACCAGGCAGGTGCAGGTATATTACAGCGTTACAGCCGGTACAACGGAACGGATGGCAACTCTAAAACTGCACAGCAATCAGAAGCGCAGTTAGGTTTACAAAACTCTGCATCCACTTCGCTGCCTGATGCGGAAGATATCGACCGTGATAACAATATGAGCACGGACGATGAATATTTCGAGTACCATGTGTCCATCAAGCCGAAGGATATGATCGTGGGCCAGAATTTCATCAATGATAAAGTAACATCGGCTGTAAAACTGCCAAACGGCACCACGCAAAACTTTACCTGGTACCAGTTTCGCATCCCGATAAATGCGTATCAGCAAGCGGTGAATGGGATCCAGGATTTTAAGTCGATACGCTTTGTGCGGATGTACCTCACTAATTTCGCCGACACCGCTTTGCTTCGTTTTGCAACCCTGCAATTCGTACGCAGCGATTGGCGCGATTACAACGCCGATAATAACCCGCCCTATGTGATCGCCGATCCATCCATTACCAACCCGGTATTGGATAACTCCAACCTGGTGGTAGGGACGGTAAATATCGAGGAAAACGGTAACCGTACACCTATCCCTTACGTGGTGCCGCCGGGCATTCAAAGGCAAACCAATTACAGCGGTATAAACGCCAATACTAAGCTGAACGAGCAATCGCTGCAATTAACGGTGACGAATTTGCATGATGGCTATTCGCAGGCGGCATTCAAAACCTTTAATAACGACCTGCGCAATTATAAACGCCTGCAAATGTTCATCCACGCGGAAGCTTTGCCAACCGAAGTGCTGAAGGATAATGACCTGAGCGCATTTGTCCGTTTAGGCATTGACTATGTAGATAATTATTACGAATGCGAAATACCTTTAACAGTAACTATGCCCGGCACCACCAGCCAGGGCGGTGTATGGCCAACGGCAAATAATCTCGACCTGGAGTTATCCATTCTTACCAACGCAAAAGTAGCGCGCGATAACGCAAAATTCCAGGGATCGCCATGGCCGCTTAATAAGCCGTATACCATACAGGAAGGCAACTACAAGATCACCATTATGGGCCAGCCCGACCTGAGTCGCCTGACTACGGTAATGCTGGGGATCCGTAATCCATATAAGGGCGGTTCAGCTACTGACGATGGTTTGGTAAAGTCAGGCATTGTATGGTTTGATGAATTGAGGATGACCGACTTTAACGAGCGCAACGGCTGGTCGGCAATTGGTAAGGCCGATGTAAAGCTGGCCGATTTTGCCGACATCACCGCCTCGGGAAGCCGTACCACCGCAGGCTTTGGCGCACTGGACTCGAAGATTGGCGACCGTACTTTGGATAACAGTACATCATACGACGTATCAGCGAATATCGAGCTTGGGAAGTTCTTCTCCGATAAAAGTGGCGTGCATATCCCAACTTATGTGGATATATCGCAACAGGTAAGCCAGCCGTTATATGACCCGGCCGCACCGGATGTACTGTTATCGCAGCGATTAGCCAGTGCATCCAGCAAGCAAAAGGATTCCATTAAAAATGCGGCAGAGACATACACCTCGCGCAAGAGCATAAACTTTACCAACGTACACATTGCCAAAACCAATCCGAAGCCAACAAACCATGTGTACGACCTGCAGAATTTCAACGTAACTTACGCATATACCGATTACGAGCATCACGATTTTACTACGCTGAACGATTACGAAAAAACTAATCGCCTTACCATAGCTTACAATTACACCAATAAGCCAAAGTATTTTACGCCTTTAGAGAAGGTGATAAAAAGTAATGTGCTGAAAATCTTTAAAGAGATCAACTTTAACCCGGCGCCAACGCGATTGAATTTCAGTATCGATTTCAATAAATACGAGTCGCAAAGTACGCTGCGCAATAACGATCCGGACGATATTATTGCCATACCGACCACCTACAACAACTCGTTTAATATTACCAAGATCTTCGGCATAGGCTGGAACCTTACCAAATCATTTACGCTGAACTTTGATGCGACAAACCTTTCGCAGGTGGATATGCCGCAAGGCCCGATAGCAGGAGCGAACCGCGATACCATGCTGAACAGCCTGCGCGGTTTAGGCAGGACGATCAGCTACAACCATACCATTGCTGCCACCTGGACATTGCCGATCAACAAGATCCCATACCTCGACTGGATCAACGCCAACGCCACTTACACCACCAATTTTACCTGGCTGGCTGCACCGGCATTTTCTGAAGATGAGCCGCAGTTTGCTGTGGGCAACAGTATATCAAACAAACGCAGTCTCATCATTAGCCCTACACTGAATTTCAGCACGTTCTATAATAAATTTGGCATACTGCGAAAGCTGACGGATAAAGACAATGGCTACAGCGGCTTAAAGAAAATACTGCTGGGCCTGCTTACCAGTATAAAAAGCATAAATGGTACATACACGCGTACTGACGGAACTTTCCTGCCGGGATATTTGCCGGGCTCGCATGTTTTCGGCTACGATCCAAGCACCGGCGCGCCGGGTATCGGGTTTCTGTTAGGCGGACAAGGTGATCTTCGTGCGCAGGCAATAGCAGATGGCTGGATAACTACGGATACTTTGCAAACGCAGTTGTACACCCGTTCGTATACCATGGATATGCACATGACCGGTACGCTGGAACCCATACCGGGTTTGCGGATCATACTATCGGCCTTCAAAACTACGGATCAGACCTATGAAACCAATTTCCGTTACCTCGATCAAACCAACAGCTTTCAGAATTTGACGCCAGTAACTACGGGCGATTATAGTGTATCGTACATAACGCTTGCTACCGCGTTCTCTAAAATAGGTGGGGTGAACAATACCTCTGCTGCTTTCGAAACATTTTTGAATGACAGAAATGTGATTTCGCAAAGGCTGGGCAGGCTTAATCCAAACTCAACCGGACCTGCAACTGCCGGGTTTGCCGATGGTTACGGCCCGAACTCGCAGAACGTATTGGTGCCGGCCTTCCTTGCTGCCTATTCCGGTAAAAGCCCTTCAAGCGCCAGCTTAAGCCAGTTCCCTGATATACCATTGCCTAACTGGCAGATCAGCTATAACGGGCTGGTGAAGATCCCTTTCATAGCGGATATTTTTGATTCGTTCGATCTTAAACATGCCTATTCATCAACATATAACGTGGGTGGATACACTACTTTGCTGCAATACACCACTGCAAATGGCTATGCAAGCTCAAGGGATGTAAACAACGACTTTTTACCGCTCGACCAGTTCTCGGCAGTAAGCATTTTTGAGAGTTTCTCGCCGTTGTTAGGTATCGATACCCGGTTTAAAAATAACATAACTGCCAATATCAGTTATGCGCAAAGCCGTGCCTTAAGCTTAAGCCTGCTCAACAGCCAATTGGCGCAGCAGGATGAAGATGACATCATTTTCGGTTTCGGATATAAGGCGAAGAACTTCCGGTTTCCGTTTGGCTTATGGGAGAATTTTATCCTGAAGAATGACCTGACCTTCAACCTCAGCTTCGCGGTGCGAAACACAAAAACGCTTATCTATCAGCCGGGCCTGATTGCTGCGCAGGTGTCATCTGGTGCTGATAACATCACCTACCGCCCGGAGATAGATTACGCCCTGAGCCAGCGTTTCAACATGAGTATCTTTTACGATACCAATATTACGAAGCCTTATACTTCGCAAAGCTTTAATACTTCGTTCACGAATTTTGGGTTTAATTTGAAATTGATACTGCAATAAGGCAATTTTTATATTTTGCTTATATTTGCTTATAAAGAATCGATATGGAACGGATAATATTAGAAGTAGACGACACGGTTGGTAAAATATATCGCGGTTTCAGTGAAAAAAGCAAACAGCGATTTAATCAGGCCGTAAGCCTTATGGTAAAGAAGGCTGCTAATGATGCAAACATTGCCGAATACTCAAAATTTTTGGATGAGATTGGTAATACCGCTGTGAAAAATGGTTTGACACCAGAGATTTTAGAAGATCTTTTATCGTCAAATGACTAAGATTTTTGTTTTTGATGCCAACATCCTAATAAGTGCTAACCTACTCCCAAAATCGGTTAGCCGGAAAGCTTACGATAAGGCAATCGAATTAGGTATCCCAGTATATTCTGATACCACTTTAGCCGAATTTTCTGAAACTTTAGTTCGTCCTAAATTCGATAAATACACCACATTTCATGAACGTGTAGCTGCAATTTCAAATTTTGAAAAGGTCGGACAGCACATTCGCGTTTTCAAACGTATCGATATTTGCCGCGATCCTAAAGACAATAAATATCTTGAATTGGCTGCTGAAGTAAATGCAACCTGTATTATTACTGGCGATAATGATCTGCTGACGCTACATCCATTTAATGGTATACCAATATTAACTCCGGCTGCTTTCCTGAACGAATTTTAAATTAGCCGCCACGCCTTCCGCTCCGCTATCATTCTGTTTCTATTCCTTTTCCAATTGCTTTTTCCGTTTCTTTTCGGCGCGGCGTTGTTTGCGTTGTTCCCTGCGCTGCTGGCGTTTTAATTTGTTTGTTTCCCCTTGTTGTATCTTTTCCTGCGTAGCTTGCTCCGTTTTTTTATCAACCCCGGCAGATGGCTTTATGCCGCTGAGTAATGTTTGCCATATCGATCCAAAAAATGTAACCGAATCGGGCCGGGTGTAATTTAGATGGAACGTCCGTGGCGCATCACCCGGTTTGTCCGGGTTATCATGCTTGATGATGAAGATGTTGGCATACAATGATGCAATGAGTTTGTTCTTGAAGCCGTAGGTGCTGTCAGGCTTCAATACTTTCACTTTCAGGTTATTGTAGAGCAATTCAAGCTCTCCGCTTGCAGTATGGCTATTTGATTTTATATCAAAACTGAACTGTTTTAAATCGCCATCCGTAATTTTCACCATCGCAAAAGGCATAGTAGCCTGGTTAAGCGACGTCAGATCCATCGGCCCAAGGAAACCTTTGTAGTTGAAGGCGGCATCGTGATCAACCAGGTCTAAATTAAACTCAACATGCAGCTTGCCGCGGTTCATGAAATAGGTAGTGAGGTTCACATTGCTGAAGCCGTTTTTAGCGATCACATCTTTATTGTTGGTGATGTTAAAAATATGCCCGCTGGTATTGTCGAATGAAATGGTGCCGGTTTGATCTGCTTTTTTGTTAAACTCACTGTAATTGATATTTACCCGTTTTATCATGAACGTATCCAACTGAATTTCAGTCGACAGATTACTGAGCGCGACCTGCGGGAAGCTGTTCATCTTACGACGAACCATGCTTGGCCGGCCATGTGGATTACTGTACAATGAAAATGTGCCCCCATGAACTTTAAGAACTGACGCATGCACGGTGCGGTACTTATGATAAGACAAATAGTCGAATTTCTTGATCTCGATGGAGTCAATATTTACCGAAAAGCGATCGTCATGTGTCTTTTCAAAGAAGTTCGAGGAGACGGGCTTTAACGAAAACCCTTCTACATTTAACTGAGAGGTAAGTGTAGAAAGTTTAAGATGATTGATCTTATAAGTATAAAGATTATCGACGGTTTTGCCTGAATAATTGTTCAGCTCTGCAACGATCTCCTTGCAATACAACAACCTGGATTTGTCAAACTGCGAAGCCGAATCGATGAGTAGGTCGCTGGCACTGAGGTTCATTTGTTTCAGTTCGGATATTTTTAGTTTGTTACCCGAATAATCTTTGTATTCCAGCTTTACATCATTCAGGTAAATGCCGCCGATATGGATGGAATGCAGACTCTTTGACATTTTTTCCCATATGGTGCGGTGATCTTTGAGTACTGTATCCTTCTTGTGGTTCAGTTCGTAGCTTATCTTTATTTCGGGATCATCCAGCATAATATCGCTGATCTCCATCTTGTGCCTGAAGTAAAGCTTCAGGGGATGGATATGGTCAAGCATCAATCTTTTTACATGCAGCGAGAACAAGTTGTTCGGCGCGATATGCCGTTGCTTGAGCCGTCGGAAAACAGCAGTATCAGGTGTTATGCTCAGGTTATAGATCACCAACTGCCCGCGGATCACATGCAGTTCGGCATCCGAAAAATCCGCGCGGTATAAGCTGTCGCTGCTGGAAAGCACAACACTGTGCACCTTCTTCGCCAAAATGGGCGACCAGTAATGATTGATCAACGCTGATAAAACAATGAGCAATGCAATAAGGCCCAGCAATACGCCAAGGCCTATTTTATGGTGTTTTTTCTGAAGCCGGAACGCCATTATTTATTCTTAGTTGAGTCTTTTTGCATTCTGCGTTCTTCACGCGCTTTTTTACGTTCGGCCCTTTTTTCTGCACGCCTGGCTTCAAAAGCTTTAAATTTATTTACCAGCGTGTTTACTTTAACTATCGCGCTATCTACCTTGTTTTCTGTTTTTTTGTCGTAGCCCACGCTTGGCTTCAAACCATCCAGCAACGCTTTATACAGAAAGCTAAAGAACGATGTGTGTTCTTCGCGTTTTATATCGATAGGCCCTGGCCTAAAGTTACCCTTTTTATCCGGGTTTGCATGCTCAATGATGAGCGTATTGGCCAGTTTTGATATGAAACCCTGTGTTTGCAGCTCAGCTTTGCCATTAACCTTTTTCAATAGCTGTACATTAAGATTGTGGTAATAAAACTCCAGCTGGCCTTTACCGCTGTAGTTGCTCGCGTCTACGTTAAAGTGCAGCTTATCCACATCAGCCGATTGTACGTGTACCAATGCCAATGGTTTCACCAGCTTATCCAATACACGCCCGTCAAATTTTCCCAGGGCGCCATTATAATTAAATGCCCCGTCTTTTGATGCCAGGTTGAACCTGAAATTCACGTTCAGATCGGCAGCATTCATAAAACGTGTGTTTATTTGCGCCGTCATATAAGGGTTTTTCCGTTTTGCAGCCACGTCATTTGTGACATTGGAGAAATAGCCGTTAGTGTTATTAAATGTAATAATGCCAGTATAGCCACTCGTCGCATCCGACTCTGCATAACTGATCAGCGTGTTTTTCAGCACAATATGTTTCAAATGCATATCCAGCGCCACCTTTTGCAGCGACTGCTCCGGGTCTTTGCCGATCTTCACCGTTTTTACACCTTTGTAAGCATTATTGCTATAGATCTGCACTTTGGCGTTGGCAATACTGAGCGTGCCGGCGTACAGTTTTTGGTTACGCAAAAACTGCTGCAGGTTGATGCCATTGATGCCGATCTCGTTAAACTTCAGATTAAAAATATCGCCGCCGCCATTGGATACTTTGTAAAAATCTGTTTTATTATACCGTGGTAAAAAACTCACACCGTACAAATTGATCACCCGCTTAGCTGTGGAAAAATAGATCTGGTTAATGTTCGCTTTGTATAAGCCATCCGGCGTTGCTACCTTATAATCAAAAACACGCACCTCAACGCCCTTGGTATAATAAAAGCGGCTGGTGTCCTTATCAGAAAGCGAGTCGATCACAATGTCAGCTATATTGATGTTCAAATGCTTAAGTGACGTCCGTTTTTCAACCGCGTTGCTTTTGTTAATATAATTAAGGCTGATGTCTTTTAGTGAAATGGAATCGATGCGCAATGATTTGAAAATCTTTTTGATCATCTCGTAAGGGCTTTTCGGCTTGCCCACTTTCACGGTATCGTTAAAATCGAAACGTTTATTAATGATCGTCAAGTCTGGTTTTTCGATGGAAATATTGCTGATGTCCAATATCTTTTCCTTGTAAGCTTTCCGTGCGCCAATGTTTTTGATGCTCAGTTTTTTTACGCTGAGGATGAACAGGTTGTCAGGCGCTTTTTTCAGGGCCACCAGTTTGTTGTATACTGCTGTATCCGGAATCAATTTAAAATCCTTAAGGGTTGCATCGCCTGTGGTGATGTTCAGGTCGAAATCAGAATATTGAATATGGTAAAGACTGTCACTGGTTTTTGCCACCAGGTCTTTCAACTCTTGTTGCAGGTAGGGTTTCCACCTGTCCTGCGCTACATATCTATTATAAGCATAGTAACCTCCGCCTGTGAGGGCGCCAATTATCAGCAAAATAATGAACGGCCATAGCGGCACCCGTCGTTTTTGTGGCATCTTTTGTTTAGTTAGATATACGGGATAACAACAAAAAACGGATTTTGTTAATTGGCTGACATATTGTCACCCTGATATTCAAAATTTATGTATTTTTGCAAACTGATTTCAAAAAATAATGGATACACTGTTTCAGGATAAGACACATGACGAGGGCAGGCAGGGAGAGGCTTTGATGCTGGAACCAGGCAACAAGAATAACGGCCGCAAGCTGTATATTGAAAGCTATGGCTGCGCCATGAATTTTTCTGACAGCGAGATCGTTGCATCCATACTTTTAGAACGTGGCTTTGAAACCACTACCGATCATAACAATGCTGATGTCATATTCATCAACACCTGCTCTATCCGCGAAAATGCCGAACAGCGCGTGCGCAACCGTCTGAAAGAATTCGCCGTAGCCAAATTGAAAAATCCGGGCATGGTAGTAGGTGTGTTAGGCTGCATGGCCGAGCGCCTGAAATCGAAATTTTTAGAGGAAGAAAAACTGGTTGACGTAGTAGTGGGCCCAGATGCTTACCGCGACCTGCCCAACCTGATAGACCAGGTAGATGACGGCCAGCGTGCAGTAAACGTACTGCTATCCCGTGAGGAGACCTATGCAGATATCAGCCCGGTGAGGTTGAACAGCAATGGCATTAACGCTTTCGTATCCATCATGCGCGGATGCGATAACATGTGCTCATTCTGTGTAGTACCATTTACCCGTGGCCGCGAGCGTAGCAGAGACCCGGAGTCGATTGTTGCTGAGTGTACTGATCTGTATAATAAAGGTTATCGCGAGGTGACTTTGTTGGGACAGAACGTGGATAGTTATAAATATAAGTCCGAAAGTCAGGAGTCCGAAAGTCCGGAAGTTGTGAACTTCGCTGATTTATTATCACTTGTTGCACAAGTAAGCCCTGAATTAAGAATCCGCTTCTCCACCTCGCACCCAAAAGATATTACAGACGAAGTACTATACACTATTAAAAAATACGATAACATCTGTAAGTATATCCACCTGCCGGTGCAGTCGGGCAACAGCCGTGTGCTGGAGCTGATGAACCGAACTTACGACCGCGAGTGGTATATGAACAGGATCGATGCTATACGCAGGATCTTGCCGGGTTGTGCTATATCAACCGATGTGATCACCGGGTTTTGTACAGAGACGGAGGAAGAGCACCAGGAAACGTTAAGCATGATGGACTATGTGAAATATGATTTCGCCTACATGTTCATGTATTCTGAAAGGCCGGGAACTTTAGCGGCTAAACGTTATGCCGACGATATCCCTGAACCGGTAAAACGCCGCCGCCTGAGCGAAGTGGTACAGAAACAGCAGCAATATTCGCACGAACGTTTAAAGTTATTGGTCGGCAGTACGCAAAAGGTGCTGATAGAAGGTTTCTCTAAAAAATCAGACAAGGATTACTGCGGCCGCAGCGACCAGAATGCAATGGTTGTTTTCCCGGTTGCAGAAAGTTATAAACCCGGTCAGTATGTAGATGTACACATTGATCGCTGTACAACAGCTACATTAATTGGTGTGGTTGTTTAATGAATTATTGGATTAACGATGAATTGACGAGATTCCAACTAATCTCTAATCAACTAATCTCTGATCACTATACCTAATGGACATACAAGAAATTAAACAACGCTTCGGCATTATCGGCAACTCGCCGTTATTGAACCGGGCAATAAATATAGCTAACCAGGTAGCGCCAACCGATATTTCGGTTTTGATCACCGGTGAGAGCGGTAGTGGTAAGGAGGTGTTCTCACACATCATCCACCAGATGAGTCCGCGTAAACACGGGCCGTTCATTGCCGTAAACTGTGGCGCCATACCTGAAGGCACTATCGACTCAGAATTATTCGGTCACGAAAAAGGCGCATACACCGGCGCTGTAGGCGAACGTAAAGGTTATTTTGAAACCGTTAACGGCGGTACTATTTTCCTGGACGAAATTGCCGAAATGCCGCTTGGCACACAGGCGCGTTTATTGCGCGTTCTGGAGTCGGGCCAGTTCATTAAAGTAGGTTCATCGAAGGTTGAAAAAACCAACGTACGCGTTATTGCAGCTACCAATGTGGATGTTTACGAAGCAGTGAAGAATGGCAAGTTTCGCGAGGATCTGTACTATCGTTTAAATACCGTTCCCCTTCGTATCCCGCCATTGCGCGACCGTAAGGAAGATATCTACCTGTTGTTTAGAAAATTCACATCCGACTTTACTGCTAAATACCGCACGCCGCCTATCCAGCTGGATGACGATGCGCAACGGTTATTGGTCGAATATTCATGGCCGGGCAACGTAAGGCAATTGAAAAACCTCGCCGAACAACTGGCCGTTTTGGAAACCGACCGTGTGATCACCGGCCCGACGCTGCAAACTTACATCCCGCAGGAAACAGGTAAAAATCTGCCTATGCGTATTGAAGGCAATCAGAATAAAGAAGACTACACGGAGCGCGACCTGTTATATAAGGTATTGTTTGACATGAAGCGCGACATGATAGAGCTGAAGAAATTGGTGGCTGATATTGTTGAGCATGGCGGCGT
>JABDAU010000037.1 GCA_013289045.1 Bacteroidota bacterium
GATGATGATTTGATTTGATATTACTTCGGTGGGGTATTTCTTTAAATTACGTGCGGCCGGGCCATTGGTAACATGCCCTTCCTGGTCGAACTTGCTGCCGTGAAGGTTACAGGTAAAGCCGTTGCCTGTCGGCGTCAGCTGGTTATCAGCATGTGTACAGCGCAATAGAAGCGCGGTGTAAGTACCGTCATTTTCCTTACGCAGGCCGATGTTGTAGTATAACTTTTGTGGCTGTATAACCTGGAAGTTGCCATTTGCAAACAGATCAGTGGGTACGGTTACTGTGTTATTGTTAATGACTGTTTTGTACGCCGGTAACGTTGCACACGACGACAATGAACCGACTATCATCCCCGCGCCTATCGCAAGGCACATGGTACATGATTGGCTTACAAATTTTCTTCTGTCCATAACATTAAAATGAGAACGCTATACCTAAATCTATCAGGTTATTATTTACCTGATAGGGCAGTATAACTGGGTTTGGATTGACGATCAATGCCGGGTTCTGATTACCGGTATGTATAAAACGCACATCGGCTTTTATAGCCACATTTTTATTTGGCAGATAGCTAAAACCGGCTACAATGTGGTTCTGATCCAGCGTGCCGTCATAAATACCGTTTGCCGGGACCTGGTAGTTCATATCAAATCTTTCATCTCTCACAAATACATTAAATTGTTGCTCGTGCGGATGTTTATCAAGATATAAAAGATCGTATGCCAGCTCTAAATAAGCGCCCCATTCAGTTTGTGGTGTATTATTGGCAAATGCCGAGTTGATGCTTGAAGCATTGGGGATATTAACGATAGTTGCCAGGGCCCGGGTTGAGAAACCACTGCTGGTGTACATAATATCGCCTTCGCCAATAGCTACGGGCGTGCCGAATATGCCTGAGTTTAAACCTAAGCTATCCGCTTTACGCTTGCTTTCGCTAACTGTACCGCCGTAATAGCCGGAGATCTGTGCACGGAAGTCGCCGTGAAAATATTGCAAAGCTGCAGTCAGTGCAAGGTTGTTACCGCCTGCGTTGCGGCCCTCATAACGACCGTCGACCAAACCTGTACCGTGTACAAAACCAGCTGAGTTAAGGCCTGTTACCAATCCCACGTAATAAGTAACCGGCGCTGTGGGCAGGTTACCGTTAAAACCTACGCCTAATTCGCGCCAGGTAGATGGAATGATAAACGTTTCCACATAGTTGCGCTCGTTACCATTAAAAGTATTGGGTAAGTGGTTTTCATTTAGGATGCCTATACGCGGCAGAAATAGCCCGGCAGTGATATATTGATTAGCATTCAGGTTAAATTTCAGGTAAGCCTGTTCTATCGAAACCTCGCCCCCGCTTTCGCCGCCGTCAACTTTTGCATCCTCTACTTCCAGTTCAGAAAAGAAAGAAACTTTTTCGTTGAATTTATGGTCTACAAATAGCACGAAACGCTCCAGATCGACGCGTGAAGTGCCAAGAAATTGATTCTTTGAATAAAAGGCATCGCCATAGCCACCAATTGCAGTACCGCTTTTTGAAAGACTGTTGGTTAGTGAATCTTCGGACGTAGTGGTCGGAGCCTGCGCCAGCGCAACGCCTGAGATAAATAATGAGCAGAATAAAAGTGTAAAGGTTTTTGCTTGCATCGTCTGTTTTTATAACGGTGCAAAGAAACATCTTATTTAGACTTAATCCAAATAAAAGATCAAAAAGATTAGAACGTTTCTAAACAAGCCTTAATTAGTCGCGCCACAGGAAAGGAAAAAGGATAAGCGAGGCGGCGATCACCATAATATTCAGTGCGCATAACGCACCAATACTGCCATAGCTGGCGCTGCGTTCAAGCCCATCCATTGCATATTTACTAATGCGGATGAGCAGTAAAATAACAGGGATAATTACCGGGAAACTAAGGATGGCCATTAGTGTTCCGTTATTAGCTGCTTTTGAAGCAATAGCGGATATCATGGTAAATACAGTTGAAAAGCTGATGCTCCCAAGCAATACAGCTATGAAATAAAACAGCGGGTCGCCTAATGAGTTAGTAAAAAATATCTGGTAAATGATCAATGCCAATATACTGAGCAACGTCATCAGCAAAATGTTATAAATGGTTTTGGAAAGGATAATAGCCTGCGGACTGGCGATAGAATAATAATACAGCAGTCGCCCTTTATTCTCCTGCGCAAAGCTTTTGGTGATGGCATTTACTGCGGCAAACAGCATAATGATCCAGAAAAGTACATTCCAGGTTATTTTATAGCCGTCTGATGTTCCGAAGCCGCCGCTTAGGCTGAAGGAGATGTAAGTAATAAAAACTGTTGATACGATATACAGCAGCACACCGTTGAAAGCGTATTTTGAACGCCACTCCAGCAATATTTCTTTTTTCAGAAGATCCCAGGTCTGGTTGATGAGCTGCATGGCGCGAAGTTACAATTAGTTGACGGATTAGGATTGACCGACAATTGAAAATTGGCTAATATTGTTCTGAAGCATGGAAAACAAAGAGCAATCTGCGAAAACAGCCTACTATCGTACACCGTTAGGCCTGGCGCGCATCACAGCTGAGGATGGGTTTATTACTTCGGTTTCAGCAAGAGATGAGGAGCACGAAGTTGCGCCCGTTGACGATCTGTTGCTGAATGCAGCTATCAAACAGTTGGATGAATACTTCGCCGGTACAAGAAAGGAATTCGATCTTCCGATAAAGCAGCCTGGTTCTGATTTTCAGCAGGAAGTTTGGCAGCAATTACTTACTATTCCCTATGGCAGAACAATTAGTTATGGCCAGCAATCGCGCATTTTGAACAATCCGCTTGGCATTCGGGCCATTGCATCCACGAATGGCAAAAATGCGCTTTGGATAGTGGTGCCTTGTCACAGGGTTATCGGCTCCGATGGCAGCTTAACCGGCTATGCCAGCGGCGTATGGCGCAAAAGATGGCTGCTTGAACATGAAGCACGTGTAGCCGGCGTTGGCCAAACTACACTGTTTTAATTTTCAACAAACGCTCTATCTTATCGTGCAGCTCAAATGGCTGGAAAGGTTTTGAAAGTACGTCATCCATTCCGGCTGCAATCGCGTCACTTTGCTCATGATCCAACACAGCAGCAGAAAGTGAAATGATCGGTATGCTGCGTTTAGGCTCTTTCATATCTACACGAATAGCTTTTGCAGCTTCGTAACCGTCCATTTCAGGCATATGGGTATCCATTAGCACCAGGTCAAAATCTTCAAGCAGCAGTTTTTCAAGCAGTTTGCGCCCGTTGTCCACCATTTCAACATGTACGCCCCAATCAGCAAGCATTTTTGATAAAACGAATTGGTTGATCAGGTTATCTTCGGCTACCAAAATGCTCACATTTTTAAATGGCGCCAATTTGCTGTCCTTGTTTTTACCGGGTGTTGGTTTCGGTTTCGCAGCAATTGTATACCAATTGGTAAAATTGAATACACTTCCTTTACCCAACTGGCTGCTGAAGGTAAGTTCCCCTCCTTTTAGCTCAGCCAGTTTTTTCACTATGGCCAGCCCAAGCCCGGTACCGCCGTACTTATTGGAGGTATCGTCATCAGCCTGTTCAAATGACTCGAATATTTTGCCAAGTTTATCATTTGCAACCCCTATACCAGTGTCTTCAACGGTAAATTTTACTTTTACTTTGTCGTTCGTCTTGCCTAAGGCCGTAACCTTCAGCTTCACAAAGCCGCGGTCAGTAAACTTAATGGCATTACTCAGCAGGTTCATTAAGATCTGGTTAAGACGAAGCGTATCAAAACTCAGGTACTCAGGCACAGCGGGGTCGATATCCAATATAAATTCCACCTGCTTTTCGTCTGCCTTAAATTTCAACAGCTTGTATACGGCATCCACAGTCTCATGCAGGTTACTGTCGGCACGAATGATGCTGAATTTGCCTGCTTCTATCTTTGATATATCCAATATATCATTGATCACACCCAATAATGAGTGCGACGAGGTATCCAGTAAATTTATTAAACCTGATTGCTGGTCGCTAAGCGGCGTTTTGCGCAATAACTGTGTCACACCCACAATGCCATTGATCGGGTTACGCAGCTCATGACTCATATTGGCCAGGAAAGTTTCCTTTGCCTTTTTGCCCTGTTCGGCTGCATCTTTTGACTTTACCAGTTGTTCCAGGTAGCTCTTTTGCGGAGAAACATCGCTCATATTGATAAATATGGCCTTATTTTGGTATGATGCCCGGCACTCGATCCATATCATCCGTTTATCAAAAGTTTCGAACCTGAACTCGAAAACTGAAAAAGTAAGATTGTCTTTAATGATCTCACCAAGCTTTTTCCGAAAGGCCGAACGGTCTGTCTCCGTTGCGCTGTCGATAATGCTTTTACCGATCAACTCTTCCGGCTTAAAGCCCAGAATCTTTTCTACCGCAGGATTTATAGTTTGTATGCGAAAGTTTTGCGCATTGATTGAACAGATCACATCTGCTGAGTTTTTGATCATCAGCGCATAGTTCTGCAATTCTTCATTCTTTTGCTTTATTTCCTCCTGGTTACGTGCCAGCTGCACAAAGGAATCAACCTTAGCAGAAGTAATATACGGGTCCAAAGGCTTGTACAGGTAATCGATTGCGCCGCTGGTATAGCCTTTAATAGCATATTTTGGCTCGAAGGAGATGGCTGTAACGAATATGACGAGGATATCTTTGGTACGCGGATTTGACTTCAGCATATCCACTAGTTCAAAGCCGTCAATTTCGGGCATTTGAACGTCCAGCAGTGCTATGCTGATGTGATTATCCCAGGCTATTTTTAAAGCTTCGTTGGGTGATGTAGTTGAAAAAATACGGATATCATTTCGCTTTATCAATGCTTCAAGCGCAATAATGTTCGGCTCTTTATCATCAACTAACAGAATATTAATGGGGGTCATATTAATATGGTGTGGGTTGAGTTGTTATTATTTGTATCGGCAATTATTTTAATTCTATAAGCTCTAAAATTTCGGACGTTCGAAGTATATATTCAGCAGCATCGATATTTATAGCCGCTTCGGGCATTTGAGGCATTTCAGCATCCAACGGATCTTGTGCAATAGTGAGCGCACCGGTGTTCCTCAACGTCAATAATCCATCCGCACCATCCTGGTTAGCACCTGAAAACAAAATTGCAGTACATCGCTGTTTGTATACATCGGCGGCACTTTCAAAAGTCACATCTATCGACGGCTTTGAATACCAGACCGATTCGGAAACATCCAAGCCAAAACACCGCTCCTTTTCTACTAATGTATGATAATTTGCTGGTGCTACGTATACCGTATTTGGCTTTATTTTCTCTTTGTCAGTAATTTCCTTGAACAGCATACGAGAATTCTCTGCGAATAGTTTTTCAATTTCCGAAAAAAAATTCTTTCGCCTGTGAATCACCACTATTACCGCCTTCCCGAAATCGCTGTCCATATTTCTTATTACACGAAAAATGATATTGAATGATCCTGCAGAACCACCAAGAAGCAAAATCTCTGAGTCTTGCCAACGCGATATTAATTTTTGATCAATCGGCAATTTTTTGATATATATTTTCCCGTGCGTTTATTACTTTAAATTTTTTCTTCAGCCTGTCCGACCGTATAGCCTCTTTTGTGCCCATGCACAGAAAGCCTAAGGGCGACAAACTGTTATAGAAAAGCTCCAATACCCGCTCCTGCAATTCTGTCTCAAAATAGATGAACACATTACGGCAGCAGATCATCTGAAACTCGTTAAAAATGCTGTCGGAAACAAGGCTGTGAATAGAAAAAAGACTGTTATTTTTCAATTCATTATGTATAGTTGCAGCGTCGTACATAATGGTGAAATGATCTGTCAAAGTGCCTTTTAAGCCTGTGAGCTGGTAGTTCTCGGCATAGTTCCTGATCTTTTTAAGACTATATATACCACGACGCGCTTCCTTTAGCATCTCGGTGTTTACGTCTGTACCATAAATAAATGACTTTTTCCCTAACCCTGCTTCGTTAAGCAAAATAGCCAGTGAGTAAACTTCTTCGCCCGATGAGCATCCGGCGCTCCAAACTTTTACGTGCTGGTAGGTAGAAAGATAAGGTATAACCTGCTTATTTAATGCTTTATAAAAGTCCGGGTCGCGAAACATTTCGGTAACATTAACGGTGATCTCGTCCAGGAACCACTGGAAAAAATCGTTATTATTTACCAAAGCGTGTTTAAGGTCGTAAAAGCGCATGCTCTTATTGGTCATTACCCTTACAACCCTACGTTTTAATGATGCTTTCGAGTAGGCCGAGAAGTCAAACCCGTGAACTTTATTCACCAGGTCTGTCAGTTCATTTAGTTGCGCGTCTGTTAAGCCACTTCCGTCGTTCATAATCAGCTTCCTAACCACAGCTGCATCAGTGCGATAAGCCTGTCTATATCAACCGGTTTGGTTATATAGTCATTCGCTCCCGCTGCTATGCATTTTTCGCGATCGTCCTTCATCGCTTTTGCTGTTAAAGCTATAACAGGCAATTTGTTCCATTTGCTTTGCTTACGGATATATTTTGTAGCTTCATAACCATCCATTTTAGGCATCATAATGTCCATCAGTACAATGTCAATATCTGGTGTGTCTTCCAGTTTGGCTATAGCTTCTTCGCCATCGTTGGCTATGTCTACTACAAAGTCGTAACTTTCCAATGCACTGCTCAATGCAAAGATGTTGCGCATATCGTCGTCAACAATCAATACTTTTTTACCCTTAATAGCTTCTTTCCCTTTGTTCATTACCATATTCTTAACCGATTGCGCCGGTTTTGTTGTAGCTTCACTTATCTTATTCAGGAAAAGATTCACTTCGTCTATTAACCTGTCTGATGATTTATTTGTTTTAACAACCATTGCATTTGCGTACTGCATAAGCCTGTTTACGGATGTTTTATCCAGCTCCATAGCAGTATTTACAATAACGGGCAGTTCCATAAACCTATCCACGGCCTTTATCTTATCAAGCAGGTCGAGCCCTGATATATCCGGCAGGTTTAGATCAAGGATAACGCATTGGTATTCGTTCTCGTTCAGCATCCTGAAAGCCGATTCACCATCAAAAGCCTGGTCAACCGTTATGCCCCGCGATTCCATCATCTCCTTAAGCGCCTGGCTTTGCGCTTTATGATCTTCAACCAGCAATATCTGTTTAAAGTCAGTACCGCTTTGCTTCATATCAGTAAATAACTTGTCGAGGGCGCCGGTGTCTATCGGCTTTTTAAGGAAGCTGATAGCGCCTTCTTTACGTGCCTGGTTTACCGATGTATCGTTCGCCGACATCATATGTACCGGTATAGACGCCGTATCAGCCGATTGTTTGAGCTCCTTTAATATCTGCCAGCCGTCTTTGCCCGGAAGCATAATATCAAGTATAACGGCATCAGGCATGTTTTCCCGAATCACATCAACAGCATCCGAGCCGTTATGTACCACTACTGATTTATAGCCATGGCCTTTTGAGTAGTCCTGCAAAATTGAGGCAAAATTGCGGTCATCCTCAACAATTACCACTAACGGGTCCTTGCCCGACTCCTTTTTTACGGCTGGCTTTAACGGAATGTTTTCAATTTTAATAGTTTCTACAGTCGGCAAAACAGGTTCTGCTATTTGCGGAGCTATTTGTTGGTTTGCTTTGAAAGGTATGGTCAATGTAAACTCACTGCCCTGGCCCGGTTCACTGCTAACGCTGATCGAACCACCAAGCAACAGGGCCAGCTCGCGGCTGATAGAAAGACCAAGGCCCGTGCCGCCATATTTACGGCTGGTGGAACCATCTGCCTGTTTAAAGGCTTCGAAGATCACATTCTGTTTATCCTTCGGTATGCCTACTCCGGAGTCTTTTATGGCGAAGCTAATCGTATCAGCCTTCTGGCCCGGCAATACGCTTATAGCGATACTGCCCCCATCAGGCGTAAACTTAAATGCGTTTGAAAGCAGGTTCTTGATGACCTGTTCTATTCTCGTTTTATCGGTAAAGATGGTGTCTGGTACGCCTGATATGTTGTTTGTAAATTTAATTTTCTTGCTGGAAGCCAATTCAGTAAACAGCATTTCCATGTCCCTCACAATCTCAGTTACCTTAATATCTTCGATCTGCATATCAAGCTTACCTGATTCTACTTTCGAAAGGTCGAGGATGTCATTGATCAGCGTCAGCAGGTCATTACCCGCATTAAATATTACACTGGCATATTTTATCTGATCGTCGCTAAGATTGGTGGTTTTGTTATCTTTCAGTATACGCGCCAATACCAGTATACTGTTCAGCGGCGTACGTAACTCATGGCTCATATTGGCAAGGAACTCTGATTTGTAGCGGCCGGTGGTTTCCAGTTCCTCTACTTTGATATTGATCGCCTGGCGTGCTTCTTCAATAGCCTGGTTCTTTTCTTCCAGCAGGCTGGCCTTTTCTTCCAGCTCTGCGTTTATGCTGCGCAATTCTTCCTGCTGTACGCGTAACTCTTCTTCTGATGCCTCGAGCATTTCTGTTTTGTTCATCAGCTCTTCGTTGGTTACGCGCATTTCTTCCTGCTGTGCTTCCAATTCTTCGGCCTGCTGTTGGGTTTCTTCGTACAGGTCGTGCATTATGGTACGCGCCTGTGCAGTATTTACCGCGATGGCAACATTATTCCCAACAATTGACAGATAGTTACGGGTATTATCGTCTATCTCCCTATCGCAGGCAATTTCTATTACGCCCTTAAGTTTCTTATCATAAAAGAAAGGAAGGATAATAGTTTCTGTGAGCTGATCACTCAGGATAGAACTTTCTATGTTAAAATTGTCATTCAGCTTTCCTTTCAGAATAACTTCCTTACCGTTTTCTGCCGCCTGCCCTATCCAACCTTCTGTAAGCCTGATCTCTTTTTTCAATTTCTGCGGATCGTGGAAGGCATAGGAAGAATATAACTCAAGTCGTTCTTCCTCGGAATTGAAAAGATAGAAAGTACCTGCCAGCGCATGCGTATAGTCACAAATTTCGGCTAGCACATTCTTGCTTAATTCCTTTTCGCTTAGCTGGCCTTGTATTTTCTCGTTTATATTGGCAACGCCTTTCAGCAACCAGTTTTGTGCCTCATTTTGTTCGAGTACGCGCTCCAGCTCAATATTTGCCAGCCTTACCGTTTCTTCAGCTTTCTTTTGTTCCTCAAAAGTTTTTTGGATATAATAAAATAACACGCCTATAATAAGCAGGAATATAATAGAGCCGGTAATAACGATAATTTCTGTTTCTGAAGAGGCTTGCGCTGAACTTTTCTTACGGGCATCCAGCAACCTGTTTTCCTGGTCGAGAAGGTCTGTTTTATACTGACGTATTTGATCCATGACCTGCTTGCCGCTGAAAAGTGTAGCATTATCGACCATGTATTGCAAGCCTTTTGACTCTCGTGTATCGACATTCGCTTTCAATAGTACCAGCTGCTTATTTACCAGCTCACTCAGCTTTTCAACCCTTGCTGTCTGTGCCGGATTGTCAACAGTGAGCGTGCGAAGATCGTTAAGATCTACAGTAATATTAGGTAAGGCCGAATTGTAAGGATCGAGAAAAGTTCTGTTTCCTGTAGCTGCGTAGCCGCGCATACCTGTTTCTGCATCGATCAATAATTGTAAAAGATCATTGGATGATTTTACGATCTGCTGGGAATGCTCAACCATGATCGTGTCATCTTCAAGTTGGTTGATGCTGATGATAGACAATACGCCTACTATTAAAACGAGGATTATCGATACTGCAAACCCGGTAAGGACCTGGTTGCGGAAAGAAAGTTTTAACATTTAAGATAGATTTATGTATTACAAATATGTTAAAAATATGCGACAGAAAACATATTTATGAAACAACATACAGTTGTAGGTTTACAAAGTTTTAACTGTTATCGGCTAATTTATTAGTCGCAGTAAAACTTATAGGCTTTTTGGCAAAAGTTCCGGCAAGCGCTATGATAGTCCCGGCAAGCATCAGGTACCAGCCCCAATCGAATTTGATGTGGTTATTTAATGATTCCGCACCCCAATGAAAAGGCATGAAATTGAAGTAATGCGACATTTTAAATACCGCGGCAACGAATAACAAAATGATGAGCGCAAGATTTATCCATGCCATCAACCGGGTTAAATTGCTGTTGCTGAATACGCAGCCCAAAATACCGATCATTGAAATAAGCAGCAGAATGAGGCCATAAGGCTGATTTATTTTGTAAATGGTTTCATGCACGATAAAAAAATGCGCCAACGGACAAAACGTGGCGATCAATACAGCGGCAAAGCCAACAAATGAAATAAATGAGCTGATGCGCATATATTATTTTTGAGGGTTAAGTTCCATTTTTTCGGCGAAATGAGCGCAATAATCGCGCAGGTCTTCTACAATATTTGTTTCTCCTGTTGCACGCAGGAAGCTGTCGCCCATGGTTTGCAACGTTTCAAAGAAGAAGCGTTTCATTTCGTCAACCGGCATATCCTTTGTCCAAAGATCTATGCGAAGGGTATTTTTATAGTTATGATCCCACAGAGCCAGCATCATTGATTTTACGGGCAGCGCCTCTTTGTTTTGCGAATCGGTTGATTCCCAGGTAATATTTTCAGGCACATTGTTATCGTCCATATCAACGATCAGTTTTATTTCAGCTCTTTTCATTATTTAACGAGTAAAAAAATTATAAGCGTCAAAGTTATAAAGCTTAGCTCTACAATCCATAACTTTTTGGTTTGCGGGAAAAAATTCCGCAGCATAATATCCAAAAATGACACAACAAAGGCAAACAGCAGGAAGATCCACCCGATGGCGCTGCCTAAATAATGCACCTGCATCCCGATAAGACCGGCGCCATAAATAAAAATATAAACTGCTGTAAGCAGGAACAAGGCGCTTACGATATTAAGAGGAGTTAACCGGAAATTTTTAGTCGTCGGCATGTGTGTTTATCGCTTTTTACGGAATTTGCGGGCAGCCTTTTCAGGATCTGCTTTGGCCCTTACCGCCTGGAATTTCTTTTTTTTATTGAGTGTTTTCTTTTCGTGGAAGGCGCCCTTAAAGTCCGGGTCTTCACGTCGCTTTTGCATATCTATTTCTTTGGCCTGCGCCTGGCGTTCCTCATAAGGTGTTTCCTCAACAAAAACAGCCTCCGGCAACGGAGACACGGTTATTTTTTGCCTGATGAGCTTTTCGATCTTATTTACATAATATTCTTCAGACTCCGCAGCAAAAGTGATAGCCACGCCCGACTGGTACGCCCTACCTGTACGACCAATACGATGCACATAATCCTCAATCACCACCGGCACATCAAAGTTGATCACGTGGCTTACATCGCTCACATCAATACCGCGGGCGGCAACATCGGTAGCCACCAATATTTTAACCTCATCATTTTTAAATGAATTCATGCTGTTAATGCGTGTGTTCTGCCCTTTATTGGCATGCAGCACTTTCACCTGCTCCTGCCCGAGTTTACGCTCCAGGAATTTGTAAACATCCTCGGCTACCACGCGGGTTTTGCAGAAGATGATCAGTTTTTTAATATCGTCAGTATCATCCAGCAAGTGTTTCAGCAGGTTAATTTTGGTTTTAAGGTTTGGCACCTGGTATAACCGCTGGCTAACGGTTTGCGCGGGCGTAGCTTGCGGTGTAACCTCCACTACAGTAGGGAATTCCAGGAAGTTATACGATAACTGCTGTATTTTATCGGACATAGTCGCCGAAAAAAGCAGGTTTTGCCGTTTTACAGGCACCACTTCCAAGATCCGGTTGATTTGCGGCATAAAGCCCATGTCCATCATCTTGTCGGCTTCGTCGAGCACCAATATTTGCATTGGTTTTGTGAAGATATGGCCGGCCAAATAAACATCCATAAAGCGGCCGGGTGTAGCTACAATAATATCGACGCCTTTTTGAATATTTTCTATCTGTGTCTTGGGGCCGATGCCGCCATATAATACAACGGTACGCAAATCAGTGTATTTGGTAAAGGTGTTGATGTTTTCCTCTATCTGCATGGCCAGTTCGCGTGTTGGCGCTATGATGAGGCAGCGCGCATTTTCACCCTGGGCATATTTAAGCTTCATTACGATGGGCAAAACATAGGCTGCCGTTTTACCTGTACCGGTTTGTGCAATGCCCATTACATCCTGTCCGTTCAATATAGGTGGGATGGCTTTTTCTTGTATAGGTGTAGGTTCGGTATAACCGGCGTCGGCTATGGCATTGAGTATTTGCCGGTTGAACTGAAAATCTTCGAAGGTGGATGCCATGCGGGCAAAGATAGGGTTTTGAGTCGGAAAGTCAGGAAGAGCGAAAGTCCGGAAGATTTTACATCATCCGTTTACCCGGGGTCTTACCAACTTTCGGTCTTATTTCAATATCACCACATTTTCAATTACGCCGTTGGCTAAATAAATTTTTATAGCCGTTAAACGATTAGCTATCAACCCGATCCTACTAAAAAACAGCTTATGAAAAAATACTCTTGCTTATTTGCCTTTGCCCTATGTTTTTTTACTGCAGCGCGGGCGCAAAATTTAACTGCCAATTATAAACAGGCAGTTGTAGGTGTAAACGTAGTAAACCCCATGCGGGCAAGTATTGCCAATCAAAATGCTACGTTGCAACAACTCCACTCTGCAGGCGTGCATGTAATACGCTGCGGCATAACCGCCGATGCAAAGGGAATAGACTATGCTAAGCGCGCTGCCGGGCAGGGTATTAAGATACAATTGATAGTTAGCGCGCAATACTCTCCGGGCGCGCCTTCACGTGCCTACGACCCGGTAAACTTTCCTCAAATGTGGGGCGGACATCCGCTGTCATCAGCAGACGTAAACCTGTCGAAAGCTTATTATCAATCTTTATTTGACCAGCTGGATGCGAACAATATACAGCTTACCGCCATTGAATTTGGGAATGAGATCAACTGGGCTGCCTTTAATCCTGAATTTCCTATACCCGGCGAGGGTAAAATATTAAGCCTTAACGACCTGTATAATGATCCCGAAGGCAAGCAGATCGCTAAAGGATTTCTGCAATATATTAAAGTGATGAGAGTACTTAAAGAGGTACGCGATCATTCTAAACTAAATCATAACACACCTATTATTTTGGCCGGGATGGTTTCTGCGCAGGATGGAGCGAAACTATACAATAATAAAAAAGAAGACATGGTAAGCCTGCCGGCTACTATCAAGTTTCTTCAAACTAACGGGATTGATTCATTGGTGGATGCGTATGGCATTCACAGCTACCCTTCCGGCGATCAACCGGGGAACGCTGCGGCTGATGCCAAAAGGGCCGCTCGTTTTAACAGCGTTGAAATTGCCGGGTGCCGTACAGCTGGCTCTAAAACGGGGAAGCCTGGCTGGGTAACAGAGTGGGGCTTTAATAATACCGACATGAATTGCCCTGCTGATGATTCAAACAGAACATTATTGGTTAAGGAAATGATGAATGTTTTTGCAAAAGCTGCGGCACAAGGGCGCCTGGTTGGCGTCACTTATTTTGCATGGGACTCAGACCCATGGTCAAAAAAACCAGATGCTTATAGTTTATATCGCTGCGGAAATTTGTTGCCAAGCGGTGTTGAGGCGCTGAAACCTATCAGATTGGGTAGCAAGTAAAACTTCCAAACTGTCCGATCATTATTGCTTGCACCCGTCTACTGCTACGCTTGTCGGGAACGAGCGCAAACAGAATCGCCATTTTTTTTCACCTAATCTCCAATCTCTAATCACTAATCTCTAAATTCGCACCATGTCTTCCATTCTCATCAAATCCGCAACCATCGTTAACGAAAACAAGCAATTTGTAGCCGACCTTTTGGTTAAAGACGGTTTTATAGAGCGAATTGACGGTACGATAAATGCCAGAGCGGATAAAGAGATCAATGCCGAAGGCTTGCACCTTTTCCCCGGCTGTATAGACGACCAGGTGCATTTCCGTGAGCCGGGATTGACGCATAAAGCGAATATTCATACCGAATCGCGTGCGGCAGTTGCGGGTGGAATTACTTCTTTTATGGAGATGCCCAACACGGTGCCGAATACGCTGACACAGGAACTTTTGCAGCAGAAGTATGATATTGCTGCCCACTCCTCTCCTGCCAATTATTCGTTTTTTATGGGCGCCAGCAATGATAATATCGACGAGGTGCTGCGTACCGATGTAAATAATGTTTGCGGGGTAAAGGTGTTCATGGGTTCATCAACAGGCAATATGCTGGTGGACGATCCTAAAACATTGGAAAATATTTTTTCGCAGTCGCCTATGCTGGTGGCTACGCATTGCGAAGATGAGGCAACCATAAAAAGCAACCTGGAGCACTATAAACAATTGCTCGGTGAGAATATACCGGTTAAACTTCATCCTAAGATCCGTAGTGCGGAGGCTTGTTATTTGTCGTCGTCTATGGCAGTTGAGCTGGCTAAGAAATATAACACGCGATTACATATTCTGCATATTTCGACTGAAAGGGAAACGCATCTGTTCAGTAATGATATCCCGTTAAAGGACAAAAGGATCACCGCCGAAGCCTGCATACATCATCTATGGTTCACCGATCAGGATTATGAAACCAAAGGCAACTTCATTAAATGGAACCCGGCTGTAAAAACGGAAGCCGACCGTGACGGAATATTAAAAGCCGTTTTGGATGGCCGTATAGATGTTATTGCGACCGATCATGCGCCACATACCATTGAGGAAAAATCGCTGCCTTATTTGCAGGCGCCATCCGGCGGGCCTTTGGTACAGCATGCCCTGCCTGCTATTTTGGAACTGCACTACCAGGGCAAGATAACACTTGAGCAGGTTGCCGAAAAAATGGCGCATAACGTAGCCATTTGCTTCCAGATAGAAAAACGTGGCTTTATCCGCGAAGGCTATTGGGCCGACCTTGCGCTGGTTGATCTGAACAGCCCGTGGACAGTTGATAAAAGCAATATCCTGTACAAATGCGGTTGGAGCCCTTTTGAAGGAACTACTTTCCGATCAAAAATCAAACATACTATCGTATCGGGTAATTTGGCTTATAGCGATGGGATGATCAGTGACGTACCGGGTAAGCGGTTGACGTTTGAGCGATAGTCGCTTATAAAACAACAGCTTTTATTTCTCTGCTTTGCTGATTTGTGTTGTTAGATTTATAGCAATTGCATCATAAAAATCCATTGTCTTGTGATAAAAATTTTTATCATCTCAATCATGAGCATTGATATTATTTCAACTGTAGCAAAGTGTAGCGTTTTTTAATGGTTCCATGTACAAAACGCTACGCTTTTGCTACAGTTTGCTACAATTCATAAAAATATAAAATACAGATATACAGCAGTTTACAATAATAAAATAGCTAAATAATGTAGTTTTAGTTTCTCTTAAAAGGCTGCAAAAAAACTAAGAAAAGACAATGTCACGCTTGTGTCCTTAACCAAAGCTTAACAATTTCTATAAAAACCATCCTCTACCTTAGCCGTTAATACAATTGTAAACCGATTGTAATCTATGAAAATAAAATATATGTTTAAACATATATCTACTTACATTTGCATCAATAAATACAATCAACAATAAAATAATTATGGCAACGGAAACATTAACAAAATGGGTGCTTGATCCTATGCACTCAGAAGTACAGTTCAAGATCAAACACTTAGTTATCTCAACTGTAACAGGTTCATTCAAAACTTTTGAAGGCGAACTAACAACCGAAAATGCAGATTTTTCAGGTGCAGACATTAGCTTCTCACTTGACGTTGACAGCATCGACACCAATCAAACTATGCGTGACGATCACCTGAAAGGCGCTGAGTTCTTTGATTCGGCCGCATATCCTAAGATCACTTTCAAATCAACTTCTTTCACCAAAGAGGATGACGACCAATATAAATTAACAGGTGACCTTACCATGAAAGGCGTAACTAAATCTGTAACACTTGACGTTGAACACGGCGGTGTAGCAGGCGATTTTTATGGCAATACTAAAGCAGGTTTTGAAGTTACCGGCAAGATCAACCGCAAAGATTTCGGTTTAAGCTGGAGCGGCGTTACTGATACCGGTTCTGTGGTATTGGGCGACGATATCAAAATATTGATCAATCTTCAGTTTGCCAAACAAGCATAATTAGTTCTTAAGCGGGGGCTGTTGTAAAACTATATCAGCCTCAAATTCATTCTCGGCCGGGATGTAAATGGCGCTCAGTTCGTTATTTACCCTGGCCGTTATATTATGTACAATGCCATCGAGATCATTGGCGCATTTATTTATCAGGTGAAGTATTTCATCCTTCTCTCCCGCCGACTCGGAATTTTGATACAAATAAGTAAGGCCTAAAATTGATGCCACCGGCCTGCGTACCTCGTGCGAGCTTAGCCATGCTACTTCCTGCAATATTTTGTTCTGGGCATTGATATAGTCTTCGCGCTCCTTGCGTGCAGTAATAATGTTTTGTACGGAAATATAACCTGTATGCCTGCCAATATCATTGTACAGCGGTGTATAGGCTGCACTGATCCATTGTTTGCCCTTGTTTTTAGTATATTGAACGTACTCAGCTGAGAATGACAGTTGCTTGCGTTTGGAATCGACTACATAAGTCAGCGTTTCCTGCGATGTATCCCCGCCCGGCATAAAGTCGTCCGGATTAAGCCCGATAATCTCGCTTAAAGTATAACCAGTGTGCACCTCAAAGGCTTTGTTCACCCAAACAACCTTATTTTCCGTATCAACAAGCACTATCAGGTTATCTACATTCGTAATGATCTGTGCAAGGCGGCGGTTCTCTTCATCTATCAGCATCAGGTCGTTTATGTCTTTTATCGCACCTGTAAGCCGTACCGGCTCTGCTTCACCATTGTAAATATAATAACCCTGATCGAAAACATATTTGTAGCCCTCGCTGCCGCAATTTACACGGTATTCGCATTCCCAGTTGGTCTGTTTGCCATGCAACACCTGTTGTTGGGTAGCAGTAACATGGTCGAGGTCTTCAGGATGGATAAGCGAGCGCCACCACTGTAAATGATTACTAACTTCACTATTGTCGCCGAGGTTAAGAAATGGCAACAGTCTGCCATTGTACACCAATTCATCTTTCCGAATATCGTAATCATAAATAATATCCTGCGTAGCCATCGACACCATATCATAGCGTTCCAGCGCTTCTTTCAATTGCTGATCTTTCCGGCGCTGTTCGGTTATATCGTTAAAATATACGGCCACGCCTTCTTCCGTCGGATAAACATTAAAGCTGAGCCATTTTTTAAAGTGACGTGAATAAGCCTCAAACTTATCCGAAACCTTATCATGCATCACCTTTTTAATGTGCGTATAAGCCATCCGTTCATCAAAGCCCGGGAATATTTCTGTGACCTTTTTACCGATGATCTCTTCAGTTCGCAAGCCTATTTCCATCTGGAAATTCTTGTTCACCTTGGTGAAATGTAGTTTTTTATCGAGCGCATAAAAGCCATCTTTAATGTTATTAAGCGTGTCTTCCAGGTTCACCCATACTTTATTGCGCTCCTGCTCCATCAGCTTCAACTGACTAATGTCCTGTGCCGAGCCAACTATTTTTACAGGCTGCCCCTGTTCACTATCAAGCCTGGCCAATTGCCTGATATAGCGGATGCTGTCATCGGGTAATAAAACACGGTAAGTAATGTCCAGTTGTTTACCTGAGTAGACAAGCGCAGCGAGGTTGCCTGTGATTTTTGATTTGTCGTCCGGATGGATATGGTTGATGAAATGTTGGAAAAGATTGCCATCTGATGGGCGCGAAATACCGGTAATGGCAAACATTTCTTCACTGAAAACCAATTGCTCTATCTCAGGGAAGAACTCCCATCCTGCAACCCGGGCTATATGTTGGGTTTCGCTCAGCTTTTGTTTTTCGCGCTGCAGGTTAAGGTTAAGTTCGCCCAGTTTTCTTTCAAACATTACCTTTTCTGTAATATCATCGGCTATCACCATAACGTGCTTCTTATTTCGGTCTGCCCCGAAATTGATCAGCTGACTGCTGATGTTAACATATATTTTACTGCCATCAGCCTTGAGATGCACCCAGCGCATCGCTTCATGGGGGTTTCCAGTAACATCATTTACGGCATTCAGTACAGTAGGGATATCTTCTTTAGGGCGAATATCAAGAATGGTTTTAGTTAAGAATTCTTCTCTCGTGTAACCATACTTTGTCACCGCAGCATTATTAACCGAAATGATCTGCAGCGTGCTTTGATCATACACCCACATTGGCAGTGGGCTATTTTCATAAATCAGACGGTATTTGCTATCATTTTCTGCAAGCCTGTTATTTTGAATATTAATAAGCTTATACAAGCTGTAACCGGTAAAACAAATAAATAAAATACCTTTGGTGCTGTTAACAAGCTCAAAAGCTGATGGAGAAATATCAGTTTGAAAATAGAAAAGTATACGATCGCTTAGCGCTATCCACAAAAAACTTATTACAATATAGAGGACCGATATCCGGTATGCGCTTAATTTCATTCAGTCAGCGGTATTTTTTAAAATAAGGCAGGTATGCCGAAACCTGTTAGTCTAAATTAATAAGGGTGATAAGAATCGGTTTAGCTTATCTTCGCCCATTATACGAAATTGCAATAGGTTTGTTACAACAATGGGCTCTGAAAAATGAAATTTGGCGATGCTAAAACTTAACTATGCTATTTTTGCTTAATAAATATGCTGATAAAGATTTATCCTGAAAATCCTAACCCAAAAGCTATCGAGCAGGTTGCAGATGTGCTGCGCAAAGGCGGGCTGATCATATACCCTACTGATACTGTTTATGGTTTGGGCTGCGACATTACCAATCACCGGGCTATTGAAGCTATCTGCCGTATCCGCAACATTAAACCGGACAAGGCGAATTTTTCCTTCATTTGTTACGACCTGAGCCATATCTCTGATTATATAAAAACAATTGACAATGCTACTTTCAGGGTGATCAAAAAAGCGTTGCCCGGGCCCTTCACATTTATTTTTAATGCCAACAATAATGTACCTAAACTGCTTAGTTCGAACAAGAAAACAGTGGGTATAAGGGTGCCCGATAATAATATTGCACGTGATATAGTAAAAGCGCTCGGCAACCCTATTCTATCCACTTCTATTAAGGATGATGATGATATCATCGAATACTCCACCGATCCGGAACTGATCTATGAAAAATACCAGGATAATGTGGATATAGTTATTGATGGCGGTTACGGCGGCAACATTCCCTCTACGGTTGTGGATTGTACATCAGGTGAGTTTGAAATAGTACGTGAAGGCAAGGGTGTGTTGGGGGAATATTTATAAATCTGCAAAGAGAAGATCGGAAAGTTTCGATACAGATATTAGTTTATTGTACTAATTTCATACTCGAATATGATGTATGATGTTTTTATAATTATCACACTGCCGCTGCTCTGGCTGGCGCTTAATATATTCAGTTTCATTATTATCTCTCTGTATGAATTAGGCCATGCAATACCGGCGCTTATCTTCACCAAAAAGCCTGTTGTTATTTACATTGGCACATATGGCGATAATAACACCATGCGCATGAATGCCGGGCGGTTAAATATTTACGTCAAACCAAAATTCGCCTACCTAAAACAAAACGGACTTTGTATTTATGATGCCGGCATGCCTTTTAGCAGCCAGGTAATAACATTGCTTTGCAGCCCGGTTATTTTGCTTTTGCTGATCTGCATACTCTTTTCTCTGGTGCTCTCGGGTGATATAAATATTTACGAAAGACTAGTTTTAGGCGTAGCTCTTCTGGTATCGATACTTAACCTGGCTATCAATTTATTCCCCCGTAAATTATTGGTAAAGAGTAGCAAACGATTGCATTATTCGGACGGCTATCAGCTAATATTAATGATGGAGGATAAAAGCAATTATGCCAATATCATGAATGCTTGTCGATTTTATGATGCGGGCGATTATGAAAATGCGCTGAACTGGCTCAAAAAGATTGATGATAAATACATGGAAGAATCACTTTTTAGCCTGATGCTTTCATGTTATATCAAATCAGGGAATTTCGGACCTGTTAAAAAGCTGCAAAAGGATCATGAAAGTGCGAGATGGCAGGAATCGGTTACTGCGGATGAGTACTATTTATTTGGCTATGCCGATGTACAATTAAAGCATTGCACAGAGGCTCTGGTGAATTTTGATAAAGGTATTAAACTCAAACCAGATCATTTTGACAGTCGTAACGGTCGCGCGTTTGTACATAATGCTATGAAGGATTATGCAATGGCTAAGGAAGACGCGAATAAAGCCATATTTATCCGCGAGAATTCTTCAGAGGCCTTCAGCACACGCGCCTATGCTAACTTTATGCTCGGCAAAACGGGCGAGGCGTTTACAGATGCCGACAAGGCGCTAACGCTTGATGAAACAAATCCGTACGCGCTCCTGGTAATGGGAATGTACCTGCTGGACAAGGGTAAAACCGACAAAGCAAGAGGAAATTTAGAACGCGCCAAGCAGCTTGACCCTGATATGCTGTATGTTGACGACCAGTTAGCGAGAATTAATCCCGATATAAAAGTTGTTGAATCAAACCTCAAATAAATCAGGCTAATGTGAGCAGGCTATCGATCTTTTCATACAGGTCATCTGCACGGAAGGGTTTGGAGATAAAATTATTCATACCGATCTCCATACAGCGCTCGTACTCCCCTTTTATGGTATGGGCCGTCATGGCGATGATCGGGATATTGCTGTTTCCTGTACTGGATCTGCGGATGTTTACTGTAGCCTCGTAACCATCCATTTCGGGCATTTGCAGGTCCATCAAAATGATATCGTATTTATTGGTGTGGTATTTATCGAGAGCTATTTTGCCGTTCTCAGCAACATCAGTTTCATAACCCTGTCGCTTTAATACTTTTAATACCAGGAGGCTGTTTATCGGGTTATCTTCCACCACCAATATCCGCTTACCCGCGCCTATCTTGATACCTTCCACAGATGGAACAGGTATGGTTTTTTGGTGTTGCCCGGCAGGAATGTCTTCAATGTTCTGTTTCAGGAACCTCAACCTGAAACAGAACTCTGAGCCCACGCCCAGCTTGCTTTTTAGCGTAATGCGCCCACCTTGTAATTCAACCAGCTGTTTCACAATGCTTAACCCAAGGCCGGTGCCGCCAAATTTGCGTACTGTGCTGGTAGTGGCTTGTTCAAAAATTTCGAATATTTTACTTTGTTTTTCAAGTGGAATGCCGATGCCGGTATCTTTTACCGAAAATTGTATCACTACGTCGTTTTTATTTTGTTTTACCTCGGTAACTGAAACATTCACTTCGCCTTCTTCGGTAAACTTAATAGCATTCGAGATCAGGTTAAGCATGATCTGGGTAAGCCTAACCGAATCCCCTTGTACCATAACCGGAAGCTTCTCGTCGATATGGACATTAAGCTTAATCTTCTTTTGTTCAGCTTTAACGGCCTGCAGATCGATAGTTGAATTTATATTATCCACTAAATGAAAAGGCATTATCTCGAACACTACCTTGCCGGCCTCGATCTTAGAAAAATCAAGAATATCATTAATGATCACCAACAGGTTATCACCCGATTGCAGGATAATGTCGATATATTTCCGTTGTTCCTCATCAATGTCCGACTCCTGTAATAGTCGCGTAAACCCGAGAATAGCATTCATCGGCGTACGTATCTCGTGGCTCATGTTAGCCAGGAAAAGCTGCTTTACTTTTTCAGACGATTCGGCTTTTTTCTTTTCTTGTTTTAACTTTTCCTCGGTTTCCTTCAATTCACGAATATTGCACTCTAAAGTATTCGTCATTTGGTTGAAAGACGTGGCAAGCGCCCCTATCTCATCCTTTGAATAAACCTTTACACGTGTAGTGAATATACCTTTGCTGATCTGAGCTGCGCCTTCGATAATTGCATTTATACTGCGCTGTATATTGCGGCTTACCGATATGGTAACAATAATACTGGAAGTGCCAATGGTAAGCGAAAGGCAAAGCAACAATCGCAATACAATACCTTCCAGCCAGCGGGCGCCATCTCCAAGTGTAAATGAGAACTCGTCTTCAAGCACTGTTACCCTTTTGTTCATGTTATTGATCTGGATCAAAAGGGCATTAATTTCAGCTTGAGGCGCATTGCCGGTTACCAGTTTATGAAGCCTTTCACTGATTGGAATAAGTTGGGTGACTTCCATTTCAGCAGCAGTCCAGGCGGTAAAAGCACGTTTGAGATAAGATACATCATGAAAACGGATAAGCAGCTTTAACATACCATCCACATCGTCAGGATGATTGCGCCCTATTATCAGACCCTGCCTGGCAACTGACATGTCCGGGTTAGGTTTTAACAGTTCTTTACGGGTTTTGCTATCGCCAAGCGGTACTTTCATAAACTGCTGAAAGGCGGCATAATCTTTTTCGTCATGCGAGTATGCATAAATACGCAAATTGAGCACGGCATCCTTCTGGGCTTTCGACCAAAGGCCTTCACCTTCAACATACGAGCGAACTGATGATAAAGTAGTAATGGCAAAGAAAAGCGTACAAAGCTCAATAGTAATGAGCAATGCCATAACGGCTATCGTAAAATATAGCTTCCTCGATATCGAAACATCGCTGAGCTTCTTTTGAAGAAATGTGATCATGGGCGCGGCTATGTACGAACAAACGTATTAAACGCAGGTTGATGTGTGAAAGATACAGCTTTCTTCCATTTCTTCATAAAAAATTATTGTTGAAGCTAATTTTTTATCGAATAAATGAAATCTGGAATGTTATCGATATAATTATCTGTCGCTTGAAATTTCACAAAGGCGCTTCCAACGATGGCGCCGGCTGCATATTCGCAAGCTTTTTGGAAAGTTTGATGATTAGAGATGCCAAAACCAATGATCGCCGGATTGTTAAGCTCCATAGTTTTAATGCGGCGATAGTAGTCTTCGATATTTGCAGATACATTTAAACTACCTCCGGTAATGGAGGATGACGACAACAGGTAAATGAAGCTGTTGCTCAACTCGTCGATCTTGCGAATACGTTCTTCGGATGTTTGCGGGGTAACGAGGAAAATATTACTTAAATTATTGTCAATGAAATACTTGGCATACATAGCTTCGTATTCATACATCGGCAGGTCGGGTACGATAATGCCATCCACACCAACTTCGGCAGCCGTTTTGCAAAACTTTTCAACGCCAAATTGTACGATAGGGTTTACGTAACCCATCAGCAAAATAGGAATGCTCACATGTTTGCGCAGGTTTTTTAACTGCTCAAATAGCAGGTGCAAAGTCATGCCATTTTCCAGCGCTCTTTCTGAGCTGTGTTGTATGGTTGGGCCATCGGCCACAGGATCGGAATATGGAAAACCTATTTCAATAAAATCCACACCGGCAATTTCCAGCGCTTCGGCGACTTTTAGCGTCGAATCCAATTCCGGATAACCTGCTGTGAAGTAAATAGATAACAGGTTATTCTTTTTAGTATTGAAAAGGGTTTGTAAGCGGTTCATTCTTTATAGTTCATGGTTGGTGGTTCATGGATCTTGGTTGAAGCTACTATGAACTATGAACCATGATCTATGAACTAATTAGTATCCAAAATATTTAATATAAGTATCCAGGTCTTTATCTCCCCTGCCCGAAATGCAGATCACCACGTTATCATCCTTCTTAAAATGCATTTTTTCCAAATATGCCAGGGCATGCGATGTTTCAATTGCCGGGATGATACCTTCCAATTGTGAGCAAAGCAAACCAGCCTTTAATGCTTCATCATCAGTAATACTCACATATTGAGCGCGTTTGATCTTAAACAGGTGCGCATGCTGTGGCCCGATGCCGGGATAATCCAAACCGGCTGAAATAGAATAGGGTTCAACAACCTGCCCGTCGTCGGTTTGCATTAAAATAGTACGACTGCCATGTAAAACGCCTTCGCGGCCTAAAAATGTGGTCGCTGCAGATTCGCCGCTGTCAACGCCTTTGCCTGCTGCTTCTACAGCCACCAGTTTTACGCTTTCATCATCAAGGAAATGATAGAACATACCCATCGCATTGCTGCCGCCGCCTACACAGGCCATTACGTATTGCGGTAATTCATTACCTGTATGTTCTTTCAGTTGCTTTTTGGTTTCCAGTGAGATGATGGATTGAAACTTGGCCACCATATCGGGGTAAGGATATGGGCCTACTACCGAGCCGATAATATAATGGGTATCTACAGGGTTACCGATCCAATCGCGCAAGGCTTCATTCGTGGCATCTTTCAACGTCTTACTGCCCGACAATGCAGGTATCACCTTAGCCCCAAGCATTTTCATACGGGCGACGTTTGGGGCCTGGCGCTTCATGTCTACCTCACCCATGTAAACTATGCACTCAATGCCTTTTAGCGCACAAACTGTAGCGGTTGCTACGCCATGCTGACCGGCGCCTGTTTCGGCGATAATGCGTTTTTTGCCAAGACGTTGCGCCAGCAAGATCTGTCCGATTGCATTATTGATCTTGTGCGAACCGGTATGGTTCAGATCTTCGCGTTTAAAGAAGATGTTGGCGCCATATTTTTCAGAATATCTTTTGGCATGATACAATGGTGAAGGGCGGCCAACATAATCGCGGAGCAATTCATCAAATTCGGCTTTAAAGGCTGGATCTTCTATAATTTTCAGGTATTCCTGGCGTAATTGCTCCACGTTGGGGTAAAGCATTTCGGGGATATATGCCCCGCCAAAATCACCATAATAGCCTAAGTCGTTAACTCCGTATTTCATTGGTATCAAATGTTTTCAGCATTTCAAATGCCTTTTCTAATTGCTTTATGTCTTTCAGGCCCGGTTCAATTTCGAAGCGGCTGTTCAGGTCAACACCATAAAATTGAGGGTGTTTTATTATTTTAACTTCTTCCAGATTTTCGAGACTTATTCCCCCGCTCAGGAAAAATGGCACGTCTAAATGGTAGTTGTTTAGCAAGGTCCAGTCGAAAGATTTGCCTGAGCCGCCATGGATCGGTGTTTTGGTATCGAACAGGAAAAAGTCTACATTATCTACATAAGCCTTCAATTGCTTAAAATCAAAATTTTCGTTCAGCCCGAATGCTTTGATAACTTTTACTTTGCCTTTTAATTCGGCGCAAAATTCGGGGCTTTCGCTGCCATGTAATTGTATTGCGTCGAATCCGTATTTAGCAATTAAAAGGTTGATTGCGGACAAGTCTTCATTTACAAAAACACCAGTTTTAATAATATTTTGTGGTAACATATTTAAAGTACTGGCTAAAAGATCTTTCGCATAACGTGGCGTTTTATTATAGAAAATAAAGCCCATAAAGTCCGGAGCCAAGTCAGAAACCGACTGTATGTTTTCAGGATACTTTAAACCGCAAACCTTTATCTTCATATCAATTCTCCAATAAAAGCTGAAAACTTTTTAATGCTTTGTGTGATAACAACGCTTCTTCCGCCTCATAAAAACAATCGGCAAATGTTTTTTTCGGCTCCATTGTTTTTATCGCAAGGGCAGCGTTAGATAATACCACATTATTCTGCGCTAACGTTGCTTTGTTATTCAGCACGTTCATAAATATCTCTGCCGATTCGCTGATGGTGTGCCCGCCGGTAATTTGCGCCGGATCTAGTTTTTCAAAACCAAGTGTTTCAATACTGTTTATCTTTTCGCCTTCGGGGCTGAATGTTTTAAAATCGCATGTAAGCGAGATCTCATCATAACCATCAAGCGCATTCAGGATAGTATATTTTTTATCTGATTTTTGGTAGAGATAGGCATAAACACGCGCCAGCTCAAGATTGAACACACCCACCATCTGGTTTTGTGGCTCTGCCGGGTTTACCATCGGGCCAAGCATATTGAAAAAGGTTTTCACACCTAATTCGCGGCGGATCGGCGCCACGGTCTTCATAGCCGGATGAAACAGTGGTGCGTGCAGGAAACAGATGTTAGCTTTGTCGATACTCTTTTTTAGCTTATCTGCATCATTGGTAAACTGGTAGCCCAAAAACTCCATTACGTTGGATGAGCCGCACCCTGACGATACGCCATAGTTGCCATGCTTTGCTACCTTATATCCAGCCCCGGCTACTACGAAAGAAGCCAGCGTGGAGATGTTAAACGTATCCTTGCCATCGCCGCCGGTACCGCACAGGTCGACGATCTCGCCTGCTTCCAGGTCGATATGCAGACAAAGCTCAAGCATTGCATCGCGGAAACCTTCCAACTCATCAACGGTGATGCTACGCATACAATAGGCCGTCATAAAGGCCGCCATTTGCGAATTATTGTATTTGCCCTGTGCAATGTCGGTGAGTATTTCTCTCGACTGTACGCGGGTAAATGTTTTGTGTTCGAATAAGTGATTTAATATCGCTTTCATGCCCCCTAGCCCCCTAAAAGGGGAATTTTTTTAATGGTTATTTTATTTCACTTCGCCCCCCCTCAAACTCCCCCTTCAGGGGGTCGGGGGGCTGTAGCTAACTAAAAAGGGCTGCCGTATGGCAACCCTCTTTTTGAATATGTTTATAAACAACAATGGAATTGCCTTACGATTACCCGTTAAGCCACCAATTGTTATTTAATGCTGTCATTTTCATTTCGAGAGCAAATATGGAAATAGTTTTTCTAAAAACAAACGAAATTATTATTATTGAGTGATTGAGTGAATTAGTGAATGACTGAATTGAAAGTTTCATTCAATCAATCACTAATTCAATAACTACCATGATCAGACACCCCAGAAAAGTTAATCCTGAAGACGACCTTGGTTTTGGTTACCAGCCGGTAATGAAAAATCAGCCGTTCATTAATAAAGACGGTTCGCCGAATGTTGTCCGTAAGGGTTTGCCTACGTTTAACACTTCCGACAATTATCACAAGCTGATCACCATGGATGGCTGGCGATTTGCCATCCTTATATTCAGCTGTTACCTGGTTGCCAATATTATATTCGCGCTTATCTATATGTTACTGGGTAATAACGCATTATTTGGCCGTCACCAGGATGGAGAATTAAATGGTTTTTGGGAGGCATTCTTTTTTTCGGCACAAACATTATCGACAGTTGGTTATGGGCATATTAGTCCGCGGGGCATGGCGGCGAACAGTGTCGCAGCGTTTGAGTCGATGATCGGCTTGTTATCGTTCGCTCTGGCTACAGGCTTAATGTACGGGCGGTTTTCGCGACCGGCAGCGAAGATCATTTATAGTAAAAACATGATCGTAGCGCCTTATTTAGAAAATAAACGCGGACTAATGTTCAGGCTGGCCAACAGGCGGCGCAATATATTGGTTGATTTGAACCTTGAAATGACCTTTAGCTATAATGAGACTGTGGATGGAAAAACCGTGCGTCGTTTTTACCCGCTTGAACTCGAGCGGAAAAGTGTAAGCATCCTTACCATGAACTGGACGGTTGTGCATGACATTGATGAGAACAGCCCGTTAAAAGACTTTACTTATGACAACCTTGTTAGTGCTGAAGCGACCTTTGTAATTTTGTTACGTGTGTTTGATGAAGCCTTTGCCCAAGTGGTAAATTCACGTACTTCATACACTGTTGATGACCTGTTATGGGGGGCCAAATTCAATCCGATGTTTAACAGGAATGATGGCGGGCAGATTGTACTTGATTTGGGCAAGATGGATAGTATTGAGAAAGTGGAATTGCCGGAGTTGATGGCAGCTAAAAATAAAGAAATAGAGAAGAAATAATTACTTCAGCAACGAATTCTTCTCCTTAGCAAAAACATTATACACCAGCTTATCTAAAATACCCGGGATAAACTTGCTAAGTGCTACTGTCAATTTTCCCTGGCCGGTCATAACCAGCGTACGGGCGTTTTCTTCCACACCGTCTGCGATGATCTTTGCAACCTGATCGGATGTCATCATTTTTTCCTCGTGTAAAGTGCTTTCTCCCTGAGGATTACCATCCTTGTTTAAAGCGGTATTGCGGATATTAGATGCAGTGAAACCCGGGCATGCGGTAAGCACATTTACACCGGTTTTCAGGTTTTCAACCCGCAATGCATCCAAAAAGCCATTCATAGCAAACTTTGAGGCGGAATACCCCGTGCGGCCCGGCAGTCCTTTATATCCTGCGATAGATGATACCCCTACTATAGTGCCTTGTGTTTTTGTAATTTCCGGAAGCGCATATTTGGTGCAATATACTGTCCCCCAAAAGTTTACATCCATTAATTGCTTTAATACATCAATATCAGCATCTTTAAATAAAGCCCGCATAGAAATGCCCGCGTTGTTTACCAATACATCTATCTTTTTAAAAGTGAGAACAGCCTGTTTGATCAGTTCGGCGCATTCTTCTTCGACAGTCACATCGCAATGTACAGCTACCGCGCGAATGCCGTAAGTTTTTTCAAGATCTTCTGTTATTTCACAGAGCGTAACGTATTGCCTTGCGCCTAAAACCAGGTTGGCGCCGCGTCTGGCAAATTCATAAGCAAGTGACTTGCCGATGCCTGATGATGCACCGGTTATAATGATGACTTTATCCTTTAACTTCATTTATGGGTTTAATTGGGCAATTATCGACTTAATTAAGCTGTCATCAACAACATCGAATTCAGATTTATCATAAATAGTCAATAAATAAACTTTAAGATTTTGAGTAATTACATATGTAATAATCCTTGCTCCGCCACTCTTGCCTTTCCCTTTACTCTTTATCGAAATACGTATTTTAAATGTATTATTTCCTAATGACATACCAAGAGTGGGATTAGCAGAAACTTCATTATTGAATTCAGCTAATTCATCTTTTAGAGAAGGATATTTTTTGATGAGCCTTTTTGCTTCCTTTTTGAATTTTTCGGTAGCAATAACATTATAGTTCATTGAGGAAATCTGTAAGGGTTTGTTCATTTCCTTTTGACTCACTCAATGTTTTAATTTCTTCAAAAGCCTCTGAAAGATCAGACTTTAATTTAAGAGCTTGTTCATACTTTTTAAGCTTGGTAAGAATTTTTTCCCAATCAGATAACGGCATTTGTACAGCTTGCGTTTTGCCATCTGAATCGTTCAGATATTGAAGTGCGACTTTCATATATCAAATTTATAAAAAGTTTGATTATGCAACACCCTAATAGTATAAATCGGAAATACTTTATCCTTCAACTTCATACAATAGCGGCATTTTTGGTATGCCTGCTACTTTCAGTTCTGGCATACGGAATAAGTATTTTACGGCGAAGATAATCATCGCACCATAAAAATACTTAATAAATTGCCATTCGAATTTAGGCGTGTTACGCTCGCTGTAGTTGATGATATATGTTTTGGGGAAGTAGTAATTTTTATAGCCGGCCAGACGTATGCGGTATGAAATATCGATATCATAACCATACTCGGCGAAGTTTTCGTCCAGAAAACCCGTTTCCATCAGTGCAGAACTGCGCATAAACATAAAGCCGCCGTTTATGAAATCCACTTCCGAGGTTTGGAACTCTTCTACCCAATCCTTGCGGTTGCGGTCGTACAAACGTGATTTTGGGAAGAATTTAGCCAGGCCGGTCATTTTAAAGAAACTGATCCATGACTGGGTAAGCCCCCTGTTTGATTCGGGAAGAAATTTACCCTGCGGTGTGATCATGCGTACGCCTAAGCCACCGGCATCTTCGTGGCTGTCCATAAATTCGATGGCGCGTTCCAGTGTTTGGGTTGAACTTAAAATATCAGGGTTTACCAGCAGCACATATTGCCCGCATGCCAGGCCCAATGCCTCATTACAAAGTTTTGTGTAAGAATAATATTTTGGACTTGCTACCACATGAAATTTTGGATAGTCGCTCTGTATCATATCAACAGAGCCATCGCTGGAGTTATTGTCAACTATAAATACTTCGTAATCAATGTTCTTCGCGGCGTCTGCTAAAGTATTCAGCGTTTGACGCAGCATCTCGCACAAATTGTAGTTTACAATGATTACAGATAGTTTCATATTGTTAGCCTGATAGTGAATTTTCGTATGGAACACGTGTAGCGATCGAACGTCCTAAAGTTAGTTCATCCACGTACTCTAATTCTCCACCAAAAGCTATGCCACGGGCTATAGTTGAGACAGTTATATTGTAAGGTTTCAGCCTTTTGTTCAGGTAAAAAATAGTGGTATCCCCCTCCATTGTAGCGCTGAGGGCAAATATCACCTCTTTTACCTCCTCGTTTTTTAATCTTTCAACAAGTGTGTCGATCTCCAGATCAGACGGCCCTATACCGTCCATTGGAGAGATCAGTCCGCCCAAAACATGATACAATCCATTGTATTGATTTGTATTCTCTACAGCCATTACATCACGTGTATCTTCTACTACGCATATCAGGCTGCGGTCGCGTTTTGGTGCGCTGCAGATCTGGCAAACCAACTGGTCGGATATGTTGTGACAGGTTTGGCAAAACTGGATCTCGTTACGCAGTTTGCTCACGGCATTGCTGAATTTGTTCACCTCGGCTTTATCCTGTTTTAATAAATACAGCACCAACCGCAGGGCTGTTTTTTGCCCTACTCCCGGCAGTTTTGAAAATTCCGCAACTGCATCTTCCAATAATTTCGATGAAAAATTCATTGTGTAAATATAGTTAATTTGGAGATTAGAGGTTAGAGATTGGAGATTAGGAAAAGTGAAAAAAGAGATTAGATACCAGAGATTAGAGATTAGAAAAAAGATTTGAGCTTAAAGAGTTCAAATTACTAATTTGTACGCGAAAACTAATCTCTAATCTCCAGTCTCTAATTTCTATGACCAAACTCTGCATCTTTTGCGGCGCTAATTACAGCGGCGATCCGTTGCTGGCCAATGCTATTGATACGCTTACAGACATTATGCTTACGCGTGATATAACCCTTATTTATGGCGGCGGCAAAGTTGGCGTAATGGGCATGGTGGCCGATGCCGTATTGAACAAAGGCGGTAAGGCCATAGGTGTGATACCCAAGTTTTTAATGAGCGATGAGATAGCGCACCCAAACCTTACTGAGCTGCATATAGTTGACAACATGCACCAGCGCAAGCAAATGATGAGTGACCTGTGCGACGGCTATATCACCCTGCCCGGCGGTTTAGGAACTATGGAAGAATTTTTTGAAGTGCTCACCTGGCTGCAACTGGGCCTGCATGGCAAGCCTGTTGGCGTGTTGAATACCAATGGATTTTACGACTTTCTGCTGCAGCAACTGGATGTGATGGTTGAGCAACGCTTTCTTAAACCGGTAAACCGCAGCCTGGTGCTATCTTCGAGCGACCCGGTTGAGTTAATTAATTTGATGGATAATTTTAAACCCAAAACCGACGAGGTTTGGTTTCGCGATAGGAACCTGACGTAGAGAAGCCAAATGTCAAGAGGCTGGAATCAAGACGGAGATAGATTGGTTTGTCCTGATTTTTGCATGTTGGCTCTTGCTTCTCTCTTCTTGTAAATATGTAGGTTGTAAGTTACATTAGCGGAATAATAGCCGACGTAGCTCAGCTGGTAGAGCAACGCACTCGTAACGCGTAGGTCGCAGGTTCGATTCCCGTCGTCGGCTCAATAATTTAAATTAAACCATTATCATTAACTTATCACAATGAAAAAATTGATAATAGCTTTTTTTGCATTTGCATTACCTTACATGGCATTTGCGCAAACGGAAGGAATAATTATAAATACTAATTATAAAAGCGTGCGCGGAATAGGCTCTTCTGTAAAGTTCAACGATCATTTAAGCGCTTTTGAGGTAGATACAAAGGGCGGCGCTTTTGATGTTGTGGCGGTTAACGATAACTTTCAGATAGCATGGCAAACCTCATTTGACGGTTATGGCGTATCTATAGGGCGTTTTAAGGATAAACTATTAGTATTATCCACAACGGAATATGGCGAATTTGTAGGTTACGGCAATACTTATAAGGCTTTTATTCTCGACCCCGCCACAGGGAATAAACTTTTAGAAAAAGTGATATATGATGATGGCAAGGACTATATTGAAATACCTCAGGTGTTTATTGCCGACAATTACTTTAAATTGGTTATACGGAAAACCAACCTCAAGCGTAAAATGCACATCGAATTGCATCAAGATGAGGATTACAGTACAAGCCAAAAACTGCAAATACTCGACTTTAACGATAAACTTGAGCCTATTAATACTTGTGATGCCGTTATCAATGGCTATTTTATAAATGCTGCCTGCAACAAAAACGGAGATGCGTTTTTAGCATGGCTAAACGGCCCCGATATTGAGGTTTACAAATATCCAGCGGGAAAGACCGCTCCTGCCAGGCAATTGAATGCCGACGTTGCGATAAAACCTAAATATAACAGCAGTCTCAAAGACCTCATCTTGCTGAAAACTTCGCCGACCCGGCCTGATAATTTATATTATACGTTACTTTATCGAAACGAAAATAACGATCCGGAGATGATGTTGGGTAAAATGGATTTTGAAAAAGGGACTAAAAAAGCTATTACTAACGTATTTGTGAATGATGATATAAAAGCTTTGGAAAAAGGTTTTACGCCTGTCAATCCCCAAATAAAATCTGCTGATTTAGGTAACGCTAAAGAACTTGGAATGAAAGGGCTATTTGTAAGCGATAATACGGTTGGTGTTTCTTTACAAGGTGGTTATATGTTAGTAGGCAGTTACAATAGCAGCACTAAAGGATTTTCTGTACTTTATAATATTTATGATGATGACCTGAATATGAAATCTCAACCAATATTACCCGGAAGTTTCAGATATCTTAATGCAGGCGTACCGGCAAACAGTAACCGCATTGAAAAAGATAAGCTATTTGTAACGAGCAATATAGGTAAAGGGATTATGGGTAATAGCAACATAGGTTTTTATGCCATACTGAATTTAGTTACAGGCCAATGGGAAAAGATGGAATTGATAGGGAATAAATCTCATACGGGATTTATGGATTCTGATTATGTAATATGGTTTGATAAAGGATTTATAGCCCCATATCTCATGGGTGGTACCGGTGGTTTTGGGTATATAAGTTATAGATTAATGCTTCAAGGGGTTCAGTATTAAAATATCACATTCAACGCGTAGGTCGCAGGTTCAATATATAAAGTCTGATATCATCAAAAAATTTACCGCACACACGTTAAAGCCTTATACCCAAATAATACTTGGAGGAATATTGCTTTTAGTTTTGGTTAATGTTTTTACGCCATTGCGATTAAATACCGATGGCATAAGATATTTGAATATTGTTGAGTTTATGAAAGGCAACCTTGATAAAACAAGCGATGCTGCCCATGATTATCTGCCGCATGGTTATCCCTGGCTATTACTGTTTCTTGATAAATTATACCTGTTATGTCCGGGTGTTATAACATTCATAAATATTATTTGCGTTTTAGCAGGCAGCTATATTTTGGCCGGGATATTTGATATAAGGGACAAAATAATTTACCTAAGCTTAGTTTTAATATCATTTGTTTGCATAAAGCACTATACGCTGGTGGTAGCCGATGAAGTGTTTACGCTGATATTCATCAGTGCAATCTACTTTTGGTCGAAATTCTTCAGCGGGGAAAGGTTATTTATTATTCAGGCGGTTATACTTTCATGCCTGGGTGTGCTCGTTCGGAGCGCCGGAGTAGCTGTTATTGCAGGCGCTGTTTTGTATGCTATTTTCCTTTACCGTCGACAACTATTTAAGCGCAAAATTGTGCTTATAGCATTTATAACAGTATGTATAGTTTCAATCGCAATTTTTATTTTCAACATTAACTTTTTTGAAAGACATATCGATTATGTGAAACAATTAGATATTGAGGATATTTTAACTAATCCCTTTTCTTTTTTTCAGCGTATAGGCTTTCATCTGCAGGAGTTAGGAGAGATTGCTATCAATGCCCCGTTCAGTAAAGTATCAGGTGTTTTTGGAAATAATGTGCTATACTTCTTTGTTGCAACCGGGTTAGTAATTTTTGTAGCAGTTTTTTATATCATATACAAGCTAAAGATTTATAATAAATTCTACTTCTGGGTATTTATTTGCTATTTGTTAATCATCCTGATATGGCCTTTTTATGATACCCGTTTTATGATACCGGTAATCCCTTTCTTTATCTATTTTTTCCTGCAGTATTTACACACTTACAAGCTTAAATATGTAACCATTATTACCGGGGCTGCATATTTAATATTTGGATTATCCAGCTTATGTTATTCTGATCTGCTATCGGTAAATAAAACATTCTTTGTAAAGCACTATGGTGCTGACACGGTATTGAGTGAAAATTATCGCATCCACTTTAATATGGAAATTAATAAACCCCATGGTACAACTGTAAATGATATTAATAAAGACAATGAATTGTACCTGCTTGACAAGTACGACAAAAAACCATTTAATTAATGCCATTATCCGCTTTATAACAAGCGATCCTCTGCTGCTTCACAAAACAAACTGTTTTCCAGTTTCGCTTTTTCTGTTATTATTCCTTAAGCTTGCATCAACCGATCTCACCTGCTTATGGACCTGGAATTTAATAAGAACGAAGACATCAACAAACAAAAAAGCTACGAGCTGATCACCCGCCTGAAGAAAGTTTATGCCGGCGGAGGCGAAAAGGCTGCTGCCAAACAAAAAGAAAAAGGCAAAATGCTGGCGCGTGAACGGATCTCCTACCTGCTTGATAATGACAAACCCTGGCTGGAAATTGGCGCCCTTGTTGCCGATGGCATGTATGCTGAACATGGCGGATGCCCATCCGGAGGTGTGGTTTGCGGTATCGGGTATGTTTCGGGCAGGCAATGCGTGGTGGTTGCCAATGACGCTACGGTTAAAGCCGGCGCCTGGTTCCCGATAACAGCGAAAAAGAATTTGCGGGCACAGGAGATCTCCATCGAAAACAAATTACCTATTATTTACCTGGTTGATTCTGCCGGGGTGTACCTGCCTTTGCAGGATGAGATCTTCCCGGATAAGGAACACTTTGGGCGCATCTTCCGCAATAATGCCATCATGAGCAGCATGGGTATCATCCAGATTTCGGCTATCATGGGCTCATGCGTGGCAGGCGGCGCTTATTTGCCCATTATGAGCGATGAGGCCATGATAGTGGAAGGTACTGGCTCAGTGTTTTTAGCGGGATCATATCTCGTAAAATCGGCAATCGGCGAGGATGTAGATAATGAATCGCTCGGCGGCGCAACTATGCACTGCGAAATATCCGGCGTTACAGATTATAAGCAACCGAATGATAAAGCGGCGCTTGACAGCATCCGCAATATCATGAGCATGACAGGGGATTACATCAAGGCGGGGTTCGACCGGATAAAACCCGCAGTGCCAACACTGGATGAAAAGGATATTTATGGCATACTGCCTGATACCCGTGATAAGCCTTATGACATGAAAGAAATCATATTGCGCCTGCTGGATAATTCGGAATTTGAGGAGTATAAGGCTGAATACGGCAAGACGATTTTGTGCGGACTTGGCCGAATCGATGGCTGGGCGGTGGGTATTGTGGCCAACCAGCGCAAAGTGGTAAAATCAGGCAAAAAGGAAATGCAGTTGGGTGGTGTGATCTATTCCGACTCGGCAGATAAGGCTACCCGGTTTATCATGAATTGTAACCAGAAAAAGATCCCACTGGTATTCCTCCAGGACGTTACCGGGTTTATGGTAGGCAGTCGGAGTGAACAGGGCGGCATTATAAAGGACGGTGCGAAAATGGTAAATGCGGTGGCCAATTCCGTAGTGCCTAAGTTTACCATCGTGATCGGCAACTCCTACGGAGCGGGAAATTACGCCATGTGTGGCAAAGCTTACGACCCGCGATTGATCTACGCCTGGCCATCGGCGAAAATTGCCGTGATGGGCGGCGCGCAGGCGGCAAAAACGCTGTTACAGATACAGCAGGCCAGCCAAAAAGCTAAAGGTGAGACTGCCGATAAAGAGCAGGAAGATGAAATGTTAAAACAGATTAGCGAGCGATACGATTCGCAAACTACCCCCTATTATGCTGCGGCAAGGTTGTGGGTTGACGGAATCATTGACCCGCTGGAAACCAGGAAAGTGATCTCGATGGGGATTGAGGCGGCAAACCATGCGCCGATTGAGAAGGCGTTTAATGTGGGGATTATACAAACATAGAGTAGTAAATGGTAAATATCTTATGTTTAGTATAAAAGTTTAATTATGGATACTCATTTAAACACTGAAATAATAACTTCTTTATTCGGGATTGCATTGCTGGTCGGTGGCATAATAAATATTAGTAAACGTATTAGAATGTTGAAGAACGGCATTAAAGTTGAAGGTGTGGTTTTGCGTATTGAGAAAAAACGTCAGGGTTTTGATGCCTTCAACTTTCTTTATTATCCAGTTGTAAAATATCTTACTGTTGAAAAAAAGTGGATCACCCA
>JABDAU010000038.1 GCA_013289045.1 Bacteroidota bacterium
TATGAGCAAAGCAATGGCAAAGTGATGAAAGTAGAACAGGATGGCAATGCGATCAAAGTATCAGGCGATGGCCTGCCTACTGCGACATTATTCCCGGAATCAACCAATAAATTTTTCCTGGATGGGTATGATGTACAACTTGAATTCCCTGACAACAATTCGCTGATAGTTTATGAGAGCGGCAGAAAAGTAATGACCATTAACCGTAAATAACCATGAAGAAGTATATTTTCATCATACTTTTAGCTGCAGCAGCCTTTAAAAGTAAAGGCCAAAGTATCACCTCGTTAAAAAAAGACATGTACGGCATTGCTTCCGATGCTACTGAAGGGCGTTTCACCGGCTCGGCGGGCTACTTAAAAGCCGCAAAATATGTAGAACAACAACTTAAAGCAACTGGTATAAAACCTGGTTGGACCGTATCAAATAAAAAAACTTACCTACAGCCAGTACCTTTTAAGTGGGACGATTATACCGGAAGTATGCTCACTATTGAGGGTAAAAGCTACCTGCACAGCGCACAAAACTTTATAGTAGCGCAGCGCGGGATTGCCCGTAAAGGGAAATGGGTAGTGCTATTTCCTGGTGATTCGGTAAAGGATAATCCGGCGGGTATTATCCTGCTTCCAGGTGAGGCACAGGCAAAGGATTGGGAAACTACCGTTATCCGCCAATACAGGTTCAGTTATATGCATTATTTACCGGATGGCGATAGCCCTCAAAGCGGTATTCCGACCATTATGATTAGTCCGGCGCTGGCAAAAACGTTATCGCCGGGCGACAGTATCGCGGTCAAATTAAAATATAAAGCTGAAAAGAAAACGGGTTATAATGTGATAGGCATGGTACCGGGCACCAACCCGGAACTGAAACACCAGACAATTGTTATCGGCGCGCACCTGGATCATATTGGCCGTATTGGTGATCATATTTACAATGGCGCTAACGACGATGCCAGCGGATGCGTAGCAGGATTGAACGCCGCGAAACTATTGGCGGCACATCCTTGTGGGCGACCTGTAATATTTAGCTTTTTTTGTGGCGAAGAGTTGAACCTGAAAGGCTCGCGGTGGTTTGCCGATCATCTGCCTGTAACGCAAATCGATATTTTAATGTCGGTAAACCTGGAGCAATTGGGTAGTAAGCATCGCTCCTTCAGGGGCGTATGGGCGCTTGGTGATCCGCAATTCAAAACCGCTTTTTATAGCGCAGGAAATAATTTCACTGCAGAAAATCTGCAATTTTCTGTAACCGACAGCGTGAAGGACGTATTAAGTAATACGGATACTTACAGCTTTATGAATAAAAATATCCCTTCACTATTACTTGGATCAGGCGGGTTTGACGAGCACCATACTCCGCAGGATAAGATAGACCTGATAGATTTCGAACATCTGCAAAAAGCAACCAAAATGCTGTATAATTTGATAGTTTTTATAGGCGATAAGCCCTAAAAGGCCCTGCACTAAAAGATGAATGGATACATACAAAAAGAGGCGGACTAAAACAGTCCGCCTCTTTATAATGATAATAAAATGCTGATCAATAGTGCAGATCAAACCTGTCAAGGTTCATTACCTTGTTCCAGGCGGCTACAAAATCGTTTACGAATTTGCCTTGATTATCGCTCTGTCCGTAGACTTCGGCAATGGCACGCAGTTCTGCATGCGAGCCGAATACCAGGTCGGCGCGGGTGGCTGTCCATTTCACTTCGCCGGTTTTGCGGTCGCGGCCTTCGAATAATTCCTTGTCGTGGCCTGTGGCTTTCCATTCGGTGCCCATATCCAGCAGGTTCACAAAGAAATCATTGGTCAGCTGGCCCGGAGTTTTGGTGAAGATACCGTTCTTGGAACCATCATAGTTTGCATTCAGCGCACGTAAGCCGCCTACAAGCACGGTCAGTTCCGGGGCTGTCAGGGTAAGCAGGTTTGCTTTGTCAACCAGCAAATCCTCAGTGCGTACATAGCTTGTTGGTTTGCGATAATTGCGGAAGCCATCAGCAGCAGGCTCAAGGTAAGTGAACGATTCTACATCAGTTTGCTCCAATGAAGCATCGGTACGACCAGGAATAAATTCCACGGTAACATCCTTACCGGCATCTTTAGCCGCTTTTTCAACACCGGCTGCACCAGCCAATACGATCAGGTCCGCCAGCGAAACTTTTTTGCCGCCGGTTGCTGAATTATTAAAATCATGCTGAATACCTTCCAGCGCATACAACACTTTGCTCAACTGCGCAGGATTATTCACTTCCCAATCCTTTTGCGGGGTAAGGCGGATACGTGCGCCGTTAGCGCCGCCGCGTTTGTCGCCACCACGGAAGGTGGATGCCGAAGCCCATGCGGTAGAAACCAGTTCGGAAACCGAGAGCCTTGATGTCAGTATTTTAGCTTTTAAAGCTGCAATATCGTTATCATCGATCAGCACATGGTCAACCTCAGGAACAGGGTCCTGCCAGATCAGTACTTCTGCCGGAACGTCCGGGCCAAGATAGCGTTCGCGCGGGCCCATATCACGGTGGGTCAGTTTATACCATGCACGTGCAAAAGCATCGGCAAACTGGTCGGGGTTTTCAAGGAATCGCCTTGATATTTTTTCATATTCCGGGTCGAAGCGTAACGAAAGGTCGGTGGTCAACATCATTGGCTTACGTTTTTTGCCCGCGTCGAATGCATCAGGGATTACGTCATCCGCATCTTTTGCCACCCATTGCTGTGCGCCGCCCGGGCTTTTGCTTAGCTCCCATTCAAAATCAAACAGGTGCTCAAAAAAGTCGTTACTCCATTTTGTTGGCGTTTTTGTCCAGGTAACTTCCAGTCCGCTGGTAATGGTATCGGCGCCTTTGCCGCTGCCGTAGCTGTTGTTCCAGCCGAAGCCCTGCAGCTCAATACCTGCAGCTTCGGGCTCTTTATCAACGTGCTCTGATGATGCAGCGCCATGGGTTTTACCAAAAGTGTGGCCGCCGGCTATCAGCGCAACGGCTTCTTCGTCGTTCATTGCCATGCGGCCGAACGTATCGCGGATATCTTTTGCGGCCAGAATTGGGTCGGGATTACCATCCGGGCCTTCAGGGTTTACATAGATCAAACCCATCTGCACCGCTGCAAGCGGCTTATGCAAATCACGTGAATGCACATCGCCGGTAGCATCGTCATCTGATGACACTACACCGTGATCTTCTACCACGGCACCGGGACCGTGCGCATAACGGTCCTCATCGCCCAGCCATTCTTTTTCTGAACCCCAAAAAACAGATTCATCCGCTTCCCATACGTCTTCGCGACCGCCTGCAAAACCGAAGGTCTTGAAACCCATCGATTCCAGCGCGATATTTCCTGTCAGGACGATCAGATCGGCCCATGATATTTTGTTGCCATATTTTTGTTTAATAGGCCACAGCAAACGGCGAGCTTTATCCAGGCTCACGTTATCAGGCCAGCTGTTTAAAGGTGCAAAACGTTGTTGCCCTTGTCCTGCGCCGCCCCTGCCATCGGTAATACGGTAAGTGCCTGCGCTATGCCAGGCCATACGAACGAATAAGCCACCATAGTGACCAAAATCTGCCGGCCACCAGTCCTGCGAATCGGTCATCAACGCGTGCAGGTCTTGCTTTACCGCTTCAAGGTCGAGGCTTTTAAAAGCTTCCGCATAGTTGAAGTCCGCCCCAAGCGGATTGGTAACCGAAGTATGCTGGCGCAGGATGCCCAGCTTAAGCTGCCCGGGCCACCAATCACGGTTACGGGTTCCGGAACCGCCAAAACCAGTGTTACTATTCTTCATGTCGCCGTGAGGAAACGGGCATTTGCTGATATCGCCTGAATTGTTGTTTTCCATAAGTCCAGATTCATTTAGTGTTTATGCTCAAATATATCGAAGATTTATCTTAAGGTTTAATGGGCAGCAACCCGGAAATGTTTTGCTTTATAAAAGGTTTAATATTTGCAGGTTTCCGAAGGCAACATGCGCGATCAATTTATTACTATTTACCCACTGACAATCAACCACATGGAACATAAGACGCTATCGAAGAAATGCATATTAAAGCGTTTTAACTATAGATAAAAAGAATTGGGTATAGATAATAAATATCTGTTGGTGGAGATATACAGCCGCAAAGATGCAATACCACAACAAAAGGGCCGCCATTAAACCGGCGGCCCTTTCAATTAAACTAAACTGATATTATATTAAACAATAAACTTGCTGTTAGTAACCGTTGTTCTGCGGATATGGCGGGCCGCTCAGCACGTTATTAAGCAAGCTTTGCGGGATAGGCCTGCGTGCATGAAAAGCCTGGATATTAGGGCCGCCAATTGCATTATACATTTTTACGCGCCTAACCAACTGCCCGGTCCTTACCAAATCATACCAGCGGCGCGGATCGCCGTAAAACTCGCGGGTATACTCATCCAAAATTAAATCCATACCGCAAAGACCTGAACCGGCGGTGGTATTGTTAGGGATGGCCAGTTGTGCTAATTGCGCCGGTGTTAAAGCCATTGCTGTAGCATTAGTTGCGTTGTCACCAGCCATGGAAGCTGCGGTAACGCTGAACTGGTTTTTAGCCGTTAACTGTGCATCGGCTACCGTACGGTAGGCTGCACGCTGACGGATGACGTTTAACGAAGTGGCAGCCGCCGTAATGTTCCCGGCCATATAGTTGGCTTCTGCATTCATCATATAAACTTCAGAAAAGCGCATTAAAGTGATCGGTCTGCTCGAAAAATCAAGGATACCGGTACGTTTCGAATCGTCGAACTTTTTAACCGTTGGGAAAACGGTGTTATTGAACTGCTTTGGCGTAACGATCAATCCGTTAAATGCATCGCGGCGGGCCATTGTTACATCGGTACTCGGCATCAGGATGGCGGTGTCGCCGTCCGTTGGCACCTGGTATGATGTTAGGGACACATTCGAACATGGCACAAGCTTTCCTTTCAAACTACCATCGCTTTTTGTGCCGGCAGCAACGTTGGTATTGCAGATCCAGAAGGTTTGGAAGGTAGCATCATAACGGGAATCATGTATCTGATCGGCAAATGCATTTAGGATGGTATACGGTGTGTTCGGCGCCAAACGGATGTATGGGCGACCGTTGTATACATCGCGCAGCATACCCGACTTCGTGCTCATTTTTTGCGGAACGGCGTCAATCCCGGTAACATTATCTATACCAGTGGAAACGTAGTTGAAACGCGCCAGTACATACAGCAGGTTGATACCAAAGCCCCCCGAGGGCTGTTGCGTATAGCCGGAGTATTGCGGATCTGTAAGGCCGAAGTCAATGGTGAACATATTTTCCTTGCCATAATCATTCGCAGGATTGTTCACATCCTTGTAATCCTGCCAAAGGTCTAAACCATAGTTTCCTTTGTTAGTGATGAGGGCTGATGTGAGGTCGGCTGCTTTCTGAAAGTCGCCTGACTGCGCGGCCTCAGTATAACCGCGGGTAAGGTAAACTTTAGCCAGGTAAGCGTTGGCTACCGCAGCGGTAGCCGTTTTACCAACACCTCCGGCCGAGAACGGGTCGGAACTGGTAATGGTATTCGGTAATGCGATGGCTGCATCTGTAAAATCCTGGATGATCAGCTTGTAAATATCAGCCAGTGCGGCAGGTGCATCTGCCGTAGTAGCCTTGGTAATGAAAGTGGTATGCAGCGGGATGCCGCTTTTTTGCGTAGCTGTAGTTCCGCCATAGGTTTGCACCAAAAAGAAGTACAGCCAGCCGCGTAAAAATTTGGCCTGCGCCACATATTGCGTCCTCGCTGTAGGGTCAGTAATAGCCGACGCATATTGTAAAACGCCGTTAAGCGTATTAATATCTACATAAAGGCCGGTTATATCAGGGCTGTTTGACGAGTTAAGGCCGTTATAGCTGTTAAAAATATTACCGTTTGTGCTGGAGCTGCCGCCGGCAATGGTTTCGTCCGTACCGTCATAAAAGTATACGATACCTTCGCCGCCAAATACGCCCCTCAGGTCGGTGTACACGCCGGTTACCGCAGCCTGTACGCCGCCGGCAGTGCTGAAATAATCAGGATAAAGCGCGGACCTTGGTTGTTCAACCAACATTTTTTTACAGCCTGTAGTTGCTATTAGTATTGCTGCGCCTGCAACAATAAAGCTGGTTTTATTAAATATTTTCATATCTGTTTTTTTAGAATCTTGCGTTAACACCAATTATAAAGTCACGTGTCTCCCCGTCCTGGTTTATACCCACGCCACGGTAAGGCGATGTGTAAGGATTGTTCGGATCAAAACCTGCAATGTTGCCGCTTGCCGAAGCAGAGGCCGGCGCTATGAGGTTAGACCCTGCCACATTGTAAGTGGATTCCGGATCAGGAACAGAGAAGCCATGGTGCATGATCGGCGCATAAATAATAAATGGATTGGTGACGTTTACATACAATCGCAACGAGCTCATCCCAAGATGTTTGGATATTGACGTTGGGAAGTTATAGCCCACGTTTATACTTTTAGCGCGGATATACGATCCATCATAATATTGCAAAGTAGAATAGTATGGCGCCTGGAACTGGGCGTTAGGCTCAGGAAATGCATTGGTTGGATTGTTAGGCGTCCAGTAATCCAGCACCGGCTGGTTGTGGCGGCCAAGATTTAAATATTGCCAGCCGTTAAGCCCTGAGTTAGTTGAAGACACATACGGAACGATGGTGGTAAATTTCATCCTGCCATCAATCACAATGCTCAGGTCAAAGTTTTTGTAGGCAAACCTGTTCGTCATACCAAAGGTATACTGCGGCTGGAAGTTGCCGATGATCTGGTCATCCGCAGAAGTGATCTTTCCATCGCCATTCAGGTCCTGAACTTTGATCTGACCGGGTTTTTCACCATAAACGGCAGCTTGTGCGGCTTCGCTTGTTTGCCAGATGCCTATTTTCTTTACGTCGTAAATAACGCTGAGTGGCTGGCCTACAAACTCGCCTGCGCTGATATTATTCTGCGCGCCGTTAGGTAATGCAACAATGTGCTCCCTGTTAAAAGCCATATTGTAGTCGGTTGTCCAGGTGAAACCGCCTACATTTTGCAGGTTGATACTGCTCAACGTAATTTCAAGGCCCTTATCCGCCGATGTACCCAGGTTGGACACCTGCGAGCTTGCACCATTGGTTACCGGCAACTGGTTCGGCAGAATGATACCCGTAGTTTTTTGCTGATAGACCTCGATGGAGCCGTTAAGTCGGTTTTTAAGCAATGCAAAATCTAACGCGATATTGTATTCGCTTGTGCGCTGCCAGGTTAAGTTGGTATTTACGAGTGTTGTTACCCTTACGCCCTGTGCATCGCCGGCAGACGAGCCACCGTATTGGTATTTTGACGAGCTTAATTGCCCGAGTGTTGAGTAAGGTGTAATGGTGCTGGTTGTAGAGGTTACGCCGTAGCCACCGCGCAGTTTCAGGTTATCGATAAACGTAAACTGCTTCATGAAGTTTTCGTTGCTGATCACCCAGCCCAAGCCGATGGACGGATAGGTAGTATATTTATGCCCTGATGCCAGTGCCGAGTTACCATCAGTAGTTATTGAAGCCGTTAAGTCATATTTATTATTGAAAGCATAGTTTAAACGGCCGATATAGCTGATCAAACCCTGCTCTGCATAACTACCGCTCACCGAACTGATGGTGCTGGCGAGGCCAAGGTTTTCGTTCCGAACCTCGTCAGACGGGATACCGGTGGCGCCGATGCTTGAATTTTCGGTATGCTGTTTTTCCGTCCTGAATACGGCAACAAAATTAATATGGTGTTCGCCGAAAAAGGTGTTATCGTAAGTCAGTAAATGTTCCTGGGCCAACCTGTATTGGTAGTTATTGGTTGTAGTTGCATTGGTTTGCGCAATGGTGAGGATACTGCCGCCATTGATACCGTTATATATGCCCTGCAATGATTGCGAATAATTATAATTCGCGGTATAACGATAGGTCAGGTGATTTATGGGAGAAATCTCAGCATAAATAATATCGTTGTTTACAAAACCGCGGGTATAGTTGTAAAACTGATTTGGGTCATGGCTTGGAACCAATGGATTAAGCGTAGTTGCGTCCATCTCATCCGACTCCGGCAGGACGTTTAGCGAGCCGTCCGGATTGTAGGGATAAGTTAACGGACTCATGTACCGGGCATTCTGCAATTGGTCGCCACCTCCTGCATTGATGTCGCGCAGGGTAGTAAGTGTGCTGAAGCCGAACTTGATGTACTTATTGATCTTATGGTCGAGTGTTGCGTTAAGCGAATAACGGGTTGTAGAATTGTCAGGCTGAAGCGCGGTAGTATACCGGGAGCCGATACCTACAGTGAACTGCGTTTTGTCTGTACCGCCTGAAACCCGGAGGCTTTGATCCCAGATGATCGCATTTTGCTGCAGCAGGTCGGGCCAGTTGGTGCTTACCCCGGCCGCCAACGCTTTCTGTTCAGTGGCTGACAATGCATAAGGGTTAGTTGTGCCGCTGCCTTGTAATACAGCACCCTGGAGGGCGTCGGCCTGCAATTGGGCAAACTGCTGTCCATTCAGCAACTTAATTCCACCGTCAGGCCTGCTTTGGCCAACATAGGAGTCGTAAGAAGTAACAGTTTGACCAACCCTGCCGCGATTGGTAGTAATTAACAATACACCGCCTGATGCGCGTGAACCATATATCGCTGTTGCAGAAGCGCCTTTAAGCACTTCAACGCTTTTGATATCATTAGGGTCGATGTTTTCGATAGAGTTGTAATAAGGCTGGCCATCCAATACGATCAGCGGGCCGTCAGTCCCCGGCACAGCGCCTATGGTACGGTTACCCCTGATATTGATGATAGGCCCGTTGCCGCTGTTAACCACATCCAAACCGGCAACCCTGCCTTGCAGCTGGTTAAATACGTTCGATGCCGGGATTTCCTGCAGCGTTTTTGCATCAACGCTTACAACCGTTCCTGTCACATCCTGCTTTTTCAGTGTACCATAACCCACAACAACCACCTCGTTAAGGTCCTTGCTGTTTTTGGCCATTGGTATGTTACCGATGTTCTTGGTTTCGGGTGTTATGTTTTTAACAAGATCTACATAACCTAAAAAGGATATGGTTATGCTTTGCGCATTTGCAGGAACCGTAAGGCTGAAATCGCCATTTATGTTGGCTGATGTAGCAACGGTAGTTCCTGTAACGCGGACGGTTGCCCCTACAAGGGGTTCAGATTTTTCATCCACGATCCTGCCGGTAATACTGCGGGATTGCGCGAATGCTGTGATGACCGAAAGATTAAAAATTGCTATGAGCAATAATAATTTCCGCCATCCCGAATTTAAAAGTTGAAGTCTTTTCATACATTAGGTTTTATAGTTAGCGTTTGGTTCTTTAAATGTCACCCCCGCGTGTCCTCGACCGGGAAGCTTGATCCTTGTGATTTAAGTAGGTTGCCTTCTCATTTTTTATAGCGGTTATTGGTTAGTTATGCCGGGCTTGTTCAGCCTTAACCTGCAATTAGTACTTTGCTGCATTGTGATGATGATTGTTTGCAATCGATTTCACTCATAGTGCTAGAAATTTTCAGCCAGGTATCTAAAAACAGGAAAAATGCTGGTTTATAAAAAATCATTCTTTGTAACAGGAAAGTGATGATTTTACGAAGACCAATTTCAAGAGTTCGGGAGGAATAGTATGGCAAATATTGGTAAAAGTATACGTCAAATGTTTAAAATGCCCCTGATGGTGCTTTGGCTGTTAATTGACTGGTTTTACGGGTATTTATAGCGGGGATGTGATAGAAAATAAGCCTTGTGGGTATCATTAGGATATAAATGTTTGATAAAAGTATAGCTTTCATGTTTGACCGGAGATAATCAGGGAGTTTGATCATAAACCGCTATAGCAATGCTGATGAAAAATTGCAGAACCTGCATTAGAAAAAGAGAAAATAGTTACTAAACCCCATGGATGATTTACAGACGAACCTCATCTGAGCAATAAAAAACAATCGATTGCAGTTTAATAACAGGCAATATTTATATGTAAAGGTATGTTGCAACAGATAATAGGTATGCCCTTACTCTTTCAAAGTAGACGCCCTAACTATCAGTTTAGGTTTTATACTGATGACCTTAGATATTTTAGCCGTGTCTGATTTGTTGATCTCCTGGAAATACAGCTCGGCAATGGTTGTGCCCATCTGGAAGCTGAACTGATCGATAGTTGTAATAGAAGGACTGGTAATTTCGGTGAACGGCTCGTTCGAATAGCCGCAGATGCCCAACTGAGAAGGCACTTTAAAACCCATCTCCATAGCCACTTCATGCACACCCAGCGCCGAAAAGTCGGATGTGGATGCGAAAATGGCATCCGGTGGCGATGGCATGCTTAATAGCTCCCGGGTGGCTGTAGCGCCCAGTTCTTTCGTCCATGCGTTAGGCCTTATCAACTCATCAATAACAGCGATGTCGTGTTTTTCCAGCGCGCGCAGGTAGCCCGCTTTACGCTGCCTGAATATTTCGAGCGTTTGCGGCCCTTCCAGCAATGCGATCCTTTTATAGCCCTGTTTTATCATGTGGCTCACCGCTTCGAACGAAGCCTGTTCATTATCGTTGATCACCTTAAGGCTTTCCACCTCTTCGGCAACACGGTCAAACTGTATCAGTGTAATATTTTGATCCATAATGGATTGCAGGTGCTTATAATCTGTCGTATCTACAGAAAGAGACATGATGATACAGTTAACATGCTGGTTTATGAGCATATTAATGCACTTCTTCTCCTTCTCGTATGATTCATCCGATTGACAAATAATAAGGTTGTGGCCCTTCTTATAGCTTACATTCTCGATACCCGAGATCACGTTCGAAAAAAAGTTCTGGTTGATACGCGGCACCACTACGCCGATGGTGGTACTTTCGCCCTTCCGCAGGTTTGATGCCAGCGAATTCTTCTTGTAATTTAACTCCTTAGCCGCTTGCAGTATCCGTTTCTTGGTCTTTTCGTTCACCGCCTTGTCGTTCAGCGCGCGCGAAACAGATGAAGGGGTTATGCCAAGCTTTTTTGCGATATCATAGATAGTGGTCCTTTTTTTCGGATTCATGTCAATTGTAAGAAGTAGGCGAAATTAGGGAATAAATTCCCAAAAGCATTATGTTGTAATTCAGGTTTTAATATACCAAATTAATATGCTAAAACGGAAATCAGAAACCGATAGAATTTCCGCCGTCAACCGGCAACACTACCCCGGTAACGTACTTAGCCGCATCCGATGCCAGGTATAATATCGATTGCGCAACATCAGCCGGTTCGCCTAACTTTCCCATCGGCGTGCGCGACATCACTTTGTTCATCCGCTGCGGATCATTACTCAAAGCCTTTGTCGACATGGCCGTAGCAATAAAACCCGGCGCCACGCAATTAACCCTGATCCCCATTGGAGACAGTTCGGTAGCCATAGCGCGCGTCATCCCTTCAATAGCCGATTTAGTGGCCGTATAGGCGATAACATACGGTATACCATATTGCGAGCTCATGGAGCTGATGTTGATAATGCTTCCGCTTCCCTTTGGCAGCATCACTTTTACCACTTCGCGGGTTAGTGAGAACACGGCATTGAGGTTGGTTTGGATGATCAATTTAAAATCATCATCTGTTACCTCTGTGAAAGGCTTTTTCATGTTGATGCCTGCGTTGTTCACCAAAATATCGGGCGCACCAAATGATGCGACGATCTCACTGATCAGGGCCGGCATTCCGCTGGTTTCGGAAAGATCATATACCCGGTAGGCGCACAATTCGCCCAAATTCGAGCTGGCTTCTTTCAGTTTATTTTCATCCCGGCCGATGATGATGGTTTGGATGCCATTTTTTACAAAAGCTTCGGTGGTAGCAAGGCCAATGCCCGACCCTCCGCCGGTAACAATAGCCAGTTTTTTTGATTGATCCATTTTTATACATAATACTTAACCGGGGAAATATAGAACACAGAAATAATAAAAACAGCAATTATCTGCCTGTATTTCGCAGATAAAACATTTGTTGTATCAATTTCAACATTCATTTAACCCGTTTAGCGGTATTGTAAATATTATTGCTGTCACCAACCGGTTAGCATATAATAGATGGCAATAAATTATTGGGGCAGTTATTTCGACCACCATTTTAACGGAAGTTCAACCTGGTCAATAGCACTTACAACCATATCCGGCTTAAAAGCATACTGCGAAAGTGAGTCTTTGGTGGCAATACCTGATAACACCAATATGGTTTTATATCCCATTTGCGTGCCGCCTTGTATATCTGTCTCCATGGTATCGCCTATAACGGTTGTTTCGGCAGTCTCCAGGCCTAAAAATTTGCGGGCCGAGCGCATCATCACAGGGCTTGGCTTGCCGGTAACAAATGCCTTGCGACCCGTAGCTTCCTCTATCATGGCGGCTGTGGCGGCAATGCCAAGATTGTTCCAGCCCGGCTTTCGGGGAGATGGGTCGCGGTTGGTGGCGATAAATTTGGAGCCTGCCAGTATCATATCAACAGCACGCTGCACCATTTCGAGCGTAAAGTTGCGGCCTTCGCCCAGCACAACAAACTCGGGGTCCGAGTCTACCAGCGTTATGCCGTTTTCGTGCAGGCTGGTGAGCAAACCGCCCTCGCCAAGCACATATGCTGTGCCATTGGGATTTTGGCTGGCCAAAAATTGTCCGGTTGCCATAGCGCTGGTGTAAACGTGTTTCGTCTCGACAGTTATGCCGAGGCGCTTCAGCTTTCTTACCACTTCCAGCGATGTACGCTGACTGTTGTTGGTCATGAAAGCAAACGGCACATTGTTCTTTACCAGTGCGTTTATAAAATTATCGGCGCCGTTGATCAGTTGTTCACCACTGTAGATCACGCCGTCCATATCGATAAGCAGGCCTTGTTTCATTGGATAAAGTATATTAAATGATAAGTGTGGCGGCTATCAAACACTACAGTGTTTTGCAGAATGAAGCCGGCCTTATATTAACTAAGCAAGTTTAAAGAATATTGGGCTATAATTAACTAACACATTGTTAAGCTTTTTGCAAAATCAAAATAAATAGTTTTTAGCACAATTATTATAAAAACACCAACACATATAAATCATAATCAAAACGCATGATCCCTAACCTGGAACAAACTTTCAGATGGTTTGGCCCGTCAGACCCTGTAACCTTACGCGCCATTACGCAAACCGGAGCCAAAGGCATCGTAACCGCCCTGCATCATATTCCATGTGGCGAAGTGTGGAGCAATGAAGAAATAAAAAATAGGCTCAGCACAGTAGAAGAAGCCGGGCTGCGATGGTCGGTTGTTGAAAGCGTAAACATCCACGAGGAGATTAAAACCGGTGGCCCGAACCGCGATAAGTATATCGAAAACTACATCGCCACCCTTAAAAACTTAGGCAATGCAGGTATAAAAACGGTATGCTACAATTTTATGCCCGTGCTCGACTGGACAAGGACAGACCTGCACTATTCACTGCCAAACGGTGCAACGGCGCTCCGTTTTGATCTGACCGCCCTTGCCGCTTTTGATATCTACCTGCTCGAACGTGAAAATGCTGCCGCTGATTATTCGGAAACAGTTCAAAAAGCTGCTAAAACTTATATTAATGATCTTAACAGCGATCAAAAGAAAAACCTAACCGACACTATCCTGGCCGGATTGCCTGGTACCGACGAGGTTTTTACCATAATCCAATTCAGGGAACATCTTAAAAAATACAGCGATACGGATGCCGGAAAATTAAAAAACAACCTTGCCTATTTTCTGCAAAGCATCATCCCATACGCACAGGAAGCAGGTATTCGCATGTGTATTCACCCGGACGACCCGCCATTCCCGATATTGGGTTTGCCGAGGATAGTCTGTACGGAAAACGACCTGAAATTTGTGGTGGATGCCTGCCCATCGCCTTATAATGGCATTACATTTTGTACCGGCTCGCTGGGCGCGAATCCGAAGAATGACCTGCCGAAGATGGTAGAAACGCTCGGCAAGCACATTCACTTCCTTCACCTGCGCAATGTGCAGCGGGAGCCCAACGGCAGCTTTTATGAGGCGGAACATCTTGCAGGGAGCAACGATATGTATGCCATTATGCGCAACATTATTAACGAGCAATTAATGCGCGCCCACGTAAGCCGCGAAGATATAGCCATACCTATGCGACCCGACCACGGCCATATGCTGCTTGATGATTTCAGGTATAATACTTACCCCGGCTATTCGGCCATCGGCAGGCTTAAAGGGCTTGCGGAGCTGCGCGGACTGGAAATGGGCATCAAAAGATCGATCTTAAACGAACAATCCTAAATATTTTGAGAATGATGAATAAAAAAACGACTTTATCAAAGCTGCTTGCCCTGGGGGCGGTATGCCTGCTGCCAACCACGCTGTTTGCACAGAAGAAGCAAAAAATTGTGTACCTGAACAAGCCGCTGATCACAAACATTTACACGGCCGATCCATCCGCCCATGTGTTCAATGGCAAGATATACATCTACCCCTCTCATGATATCGATGCGGGCATTCCCGAAAACGACAACGGCGATCATTTTGCCATGCGCGATTACCATATTTTTTCTTTAGATCGTATCGGCGGCCCGGTAACCGACCATGGCGTGGCTATCGATATTAAAGATATCCCGTGGGGAGGCCGCCAGCTTTGGGCGCCTGATGCTGCCTATAAAAACGGCACCTATTTCCTTTATTTCCCTTTAAAGAATAAGAACGACGTTTTCCAGATCGGTGTGGCTACTTCTAAAAATCCGGCAGGGCCGTTTAAAACAAAACCGTCGCCTATTGCAGGAAGTTACAGTATCGACCCCGCGATATTTATAGATAACGACGGAACTGCATACATGTATTTCGGCGGTATCTGGGGTGGTCAGCTTCAGCGCTGGCAGAACGGCAAGTACTATGCCAACGGCTCAAAAACAGACCTACACCAGGACAATGCACCTGCGCTGAGCTGCCAGGTGGTTAAGCTGAAAAGCAACATGACCGAATTTGCAGGGCCGGTACATGACGCACTTATTGTAGACAGCGCAGGCCATCAGCTTCTTGGCGGCGATCACGACCGCCGATTTTTCGAAGGATCGTGGATGCATAAGTTTCACGGTAAATATTACCTCACCTATTCAACAGGCGATTCGCACTTTCTCGCCTATGCTATCGGCAATAACCCGATGGGGCCGTTCACTTACGCCGGGCATTTTATGCTGCCTGTACAAGGTTGGACCACCCACCATTCAATTGTTAAATTTAAAGGCAAATGGTATATTTTTTACCACGATACCGAACTTTCAGGCAGAACAAGCCTGCGGAATGTGAAGGTTACCGAGCTGCATCACCGCCCGGATGGAACAATTGAGATGATCAACACCTTTACCGTTAAAAACAACTAATAGATAGCTTACCGTAAAAAGGTAATTATCTGACAGTCAATTTTATCAACGATATCCCCTGCCTTGGTAAGGCAAAAGAAATTGCAGCTTGATCATTTTTTATCTGCAAAGTTTGATCCGGCTGCAATTTTTGCAAAGCGCCTGCCTGTTCCAGTAACCGATATTGTACGGCATCAGGATGCTGCGGCGAACCCATCTGTTTCCATACCGTGTACGAATTGCTATGATGCTGGTCGATCCGGTAATGCGCCATTGTAGTCGACGAACCTTTTATGTTCGTGATAGTCAATTTAACAGGCGTGGCATTAACATTTGTATCGTTCTTATCATGATAGTTCCACACTAAAATGTAAACCGAGTGCCTATCAGCTGTTGCCAATGCACTAACATCGGGATAATGTCCTCTCACGCTTGAATCCCGGATGGTTTGATAGTTATAGGGTGCGTTTGATGTTACGGCTACCCTATCTCCCTGCATCATTCCAAACATCCGGAACACATTGAGCACCGGTTTATCAATGCCGTTTGTCGCCAGGTCCCTAAAGCCTCTGAACCAGGGCTGGTCCTCAAATTCAAAGCCCCAGGTAACCGCGCCAAGCAAGTTAGTGTGAAAATGATTAGCCAGGTCATAAACCCGTGCAAACGATGCCGCCGTGTAGGCCGCATACATGGTACCGTTCCTATAGGCATTTTGCGGGAAATTATCTTCCGAACATGCTGCACATCCTTCCGGATCAGATTCGCCGATAATGACCGGCAAGTGCTTTAACGAAGGATAGGAAGCAATAATTTCAAACCCTTTGCTGATGTTCCGCAATTGCGCACCCATATCCATCCAAACCGTTTGATCGATCAATGTCGGGTTGCCTTTTGCATGGAATGTAATAAAATCAAGCGGAATGCCCGCTTTTCCGGTGGCAAAGCTTTTGCCCGTGGAAATATGATCGAGAAAAGTCCGCAGAAACAATGCAGCTTTCGGGCTACCGGGGTTAGTAGTTTCCGGCCCACCGACTTTGGCCGATGGCAATGCCCGTTTTATCGCATCGGCCGAGTAATCGTACAATTTCAGGTATTCCGTTGTCGTGCCTCGCCAATAGGATATATCCGGTTCGTTCCATATCTCCCAATACCAGCTTTCCACCTCCTTAGCGCCATAGCGGGCAACGCAGTGTATAACCCATGCGTATACCAGTTCGGCAAATTTTGCATAGTCTTTCGGGGGAGAATTCCACCCGGTGTAATGGTATATTTTCCGACCATCGGTAGTGGTTTGATAACCATCTGCTTCGGGCACAGCAGATAATGCCTCGGGCATGAAACCCACTTCGGCCAGCGGCTTCATCCCCTTCCGGAGGTAAGTGTCAAATATGCTATCTACAATTTTCCAGTTATAAACAGCATTGCCGTTAGCGTCTTCCGTATAAGCATTGGTCGAGCTCCATTTCAGATCAGGTTTTGCATCGCCGGATGTGAGCAGGTTATGCGTACGGACAAAAACAGGTACACGACTAAGCGATGCCAGTTCCGAAAGCAGCTTCTGCCCGTCCTTCATATAAGTATAATTGGCCTCGTCGTATCCAAAAAAGCGCCATATAGGCGTTAGTGGCGTATCGGATCTTGCCTGCATATCGACATTGATGGTAACAGGCACTGCATCGCTTTGTGCGAGCAGGATGTGCGTATCACAACAAATAAAGATCAGCAGTAAAATAATTGATCGCAGTTTCATAGGTTTAAATTCAGATAAATGACCGGGTTACATAGTAAGTGAAAGGCCCGGGTAAATTTCCACTAATTTATGGAATTTGCCGGGCCTGAATGAGTCACAATTGTGTTGGATTTATCTTTATCCCTTAATTATCATAATCATTCTTCAGGCCCAAGGTAACTCGGCTTTAACCCACCCGAATCGATCGTAAATTTTTGCACCACTACTGCCGGGTCAACCATCCAGTATTTGAGCACATGCCTGCCCGGTTTTGTTATTTTATGATGTGTGACAAGCTTCCTTAAGTTATCGGTTACGGCCATTCCCCAGTCCCGGCCGTCTACTTTTGTGGCGATATTAACCAGTTGCGGCTTCTCATAGTCAATAGAAATTGCATAAAACAATCCATCCTTGTTCCGGAAATCGAGCGTTGGCGATACGCAAGTAGTGATGGCAATACTACCGGTGTCTTTCAGGTTAATATCATACTCCAAATGCGGCGTATTTTGTCCAGGCTGAATACGGGCTACCGTTACCGGTGATGGCTCGACGCCTGAAAGCGTATTGCCATAATCCGGGATGACTGTCCAGCTTATCTTAGCCCTTCCAACCTGCCTGCTAAAATGTTCCGCCTCAATCGCGATGTAACCGTTCTTATCTGAAAACATGCCATCCAGCTTTGGGGTATGGCCATTGCCGGACATCGGTAACAAGTCGTGGTTTGCTGCACTGTCAGGGTTCAATTCAGTAAGTACCGGCATTTTGTTAACGCGCGGGTCGCTCCACGAAACATAACCGATATGGGTCTGATCCATCATATGATCCCATTTACCACCGGCGAGCTTCTTATTGTAATAATCGGATATCTGCTGGTCTTTATCAAATAGCACCTTCACTTTCGTAGCTGCCGAATCCGCCGCTGCACCATTCAAGTGCTTTGCATAATACTGATTTTTAGCCACCTCAAAATAGAGCTCATTCAGGTTAGCGCATGCCTGGACGGGATGCAATACCAATTCAAAAAAAGCGGCCTTATATTCAGCTGGCATCAGCTGATAGAGCGCTTCGGCCTTATGCTCAAGCTGTTTATATTCTTCCACCACGCGGCCAAACTCATTGTAATTAGTAAGACTATAAGTATTCTGATCCAGCACTTCCGGCTTACGGCGTGCATTGAACCGGGTGTATTGGGTAAGGATCTCGGCAATCTCCGCAGCATGTTCAGCGCCGAATTGCTGCGCGGCCCATTCAACGCCATATTGGTGCAGTTTGGCGGCAGGCCAGCGATCGGGGTTCCAGGCATAATCGAGAAAAAAGCTGATGGGGTATTCCATAGGTTTCAGGTCGCCTACATTCACTATCCATACCTGCCTCACGTTATAGTCATAAGCAAGGTGCATCTGCTCCCATGTTTTGGATATAGTATTTGTATTCAGCCATTTATAATTTCGCGGACCGCCCACATAATCAAAATGATAATAGATGCCATAGCCACCCTTACGTGGCTTTTTAGTAAGGCCAGGCAGCTTGCGGATATTACCCCAGTTATCGTCGCAAAGCAATAATGTTACATCATCAGGCACACGCATGCCCTTGTCGTAGTAATCCTGTACTTCTTTATATAAAGCCCACATCTGTGGCACTTGTGATGGATCTTTTTTCAGCACATCGCCGATGATCTGCCGTTGATCTTTTACAATATTTTCCAGCAGTTGGATGTTGCTGCCCTCTGTCATCGGTTTATCGCCATCGCCACGCATGCCTATGGTAACCATGGTTTCCTTCGATCCCATGTTTTGAATACCTTTCCGCCAGAAATCCTGCAATACCTGCTTGTTGGTTTCATAATTCCAATCGCCTTGACCATAACGTTTCCACTCCTGTTGTGCGCGGTCCATCGGCTCGTGGTGCGAGGTGCCCATCACAATGCCATATTCGTCGGCCAGTACAGGGTTTTGTTTATCATCATCGTTAAAAGCACTTCCCCACATGGCGGGCCACAGGTAATTTGCCTTCAGGCGAAGCAACAGCTCGAACATTTTGGTATACATCTGGTGATTAAAACCGCCAAACTTTTCTTTTGTCCAACTGGAAAATGCCGGGGCCTCGTCATTGATAAAAATGCCACGATATTTCACTGCAGGCGACCCATCTGTATGCCTTCCGGGTTTTATGTAGATGGCCTTTTTCGTTTTCACAGGAACATCGGCCCACCAATACCAGGGCGATACCCCGATTTGCGCCGACAGATCATAAACCCCGTAAATAGTTCCCCGTTTATCGCTTCCCGCAATGACCAGCGCTTGCTTAACACCCGGAAAAGGATCTTTTACAGGTTGAATTAAAAACGTTTCCCACTTGCCTGCAATTCCGGAAACATTAAGTTTTCCCTGTTTTACAAGGCGGTCTATCCATTCGCTTTTCCCTAATGTACCGATGATTACCAGCGATGATTTGCTTTTATAGCTATCAGCTATTTCAGGCGTTGTACCGGTAACTTTATGTACGTCATCCGAAAAACTGTTAACCGCCAAATGCACACCCTGCCAGTCATCATTACTTACCAGTAAAACAGGCGCTTTTCCATTTGCGAACAATGGGAAATATCCTTTTCCGGGCGTTTCACTGATGTAGCTGATATGCCCCGGTTCCTGTGCAGAAACCATCTGTACCAACAGTACCGGCACTAAACTTTGGATGACGCAGCGGAATATATTTTTCATGATAGCTTATTAAAAATTGACCACATCCCAGTAAGCTTTTTTTGGCTGCAAATACTGATCGAACAGCAGCGGATAGTTTCTTCTGCCGATCACCGGGTAAAGGTTCAGCCAGCTATGACGATCGGATACATTCCAGAACGTTACGCCGGTAATGTTCTGTTTATTTTCTCTGAAAATTTTAAAAGCCATGGCATATTGCGCTGTCTGCCGTTTTTCGCGATCCGGGGTGTAGGTGGTATCCTCGTTAGGGCGTAATCTGCGCATATTTTTTTCCCAGGGGTAAACCGAGATGTCCAGCTCAGTGATCTGTACCTTGATACCGAGCGAGGAAAACAGCCTAATGGTTTTCACCAGTTCATTTGCCGAAGGCTCGTTTAGCGACCAATGTGCCTGCAGCCCTATTCCATTGATTGGAATTTTTGCATCAACCATTTCCTTTAGCAAACGATATATTCGTGCGCGCTTTTCGGGGCGTTCGGCATTATAGTCATTGTAGAAGAGGACGGCCTTAGGGTCGGCTTCATGCGCATACTGGAAGGCTTTAAAGATGAAGTCCTCACCACAGATCTGGTACCATAACGAGTTGCGCAGGAACTTGGCAGTATCGTCGGCAATAGCTTCGTTTACCACATCCCACGCATATATTCTACCTTTATAGCGGCCGACTACAGTGTAAATATGCTCTTTAAGGCGCTGCAGCAATACTTCCTTGCTTACCAGTTTGCCCTGCTTATCATAAAACATCCAATGCGGCGCCTGCGAATGCCAGCAGAGATTATGCCCCCTTACCCGCATATGATGAGCCTGTGCAAAAGCTACTATTGAGTCAGCAGGCCCCCAGTTATAGCGAAATTCTTCGGGATGTATGGGCGCCATTTTCATGGCATTTTCAGGCGTCAGGCTGTTAAATTGCCTGGTGATCAGGGCCACTTCCGCCGGGTCATTCAAATCTCTTGTAGAAACGGCAACACCTACCGGGAAATAATTCTTATAGTAATCCTTCAGGCCTTTTTGGGGATCAATTTTGTTTTGCGCCTTGCCTGTTATGCTCCCAAAAAAAAGCATTAACAGCAAGCTACCATTCAACATAAGCTTATACAATCGATTGCCTGAACAAAGCCGCGCATTCCTTTTTTCAATATATCTAACCAATTTGTTATGCATCTTTATTGCAGGCAATTTCAATAGTTTAGTTATTTAGATGTGATAAATTTTGTTAAATAAGTAACATTAATGTTCAAACAGTAATTATTTATCTGTGCGGAAAGGCGATGCAGGCAACCCCTCTTTATTATACAGGTTCGCGCCTTCAGGATTATCGGCCCAGGCATATCTAACATACATCGGGTGCGGTATATCGGGGTTAGATACCACTACTTTATCACCTTCGATTTTTGCGGTCGCCCAAACAAATCTTTTATCCGTACCGGCTATAGCAAATTGACTTAGCTCGCCACTGCCTTTAACAAATAGCCCACTGCCAATGCTGTTGAAACTGATAATGACTTTATCGTCTTTAACCTCAGCCGATTGAAATATCGGCCCCGATCCCACCACGTTATCCTTATATGCTACCTGCTCGGCACAAAGCGCTAAACGGTCGCCTACGTCTTTTTTATCCACCGGATGTATGTCGTTCCATTCACCGGCATCAATCGCTACAACCATACCCGTGTTTGGCACAGCAAGCGCATGCAGCTGTGCATCACGCAGCTCGGCCCATTGGCTCTCTGACGGCGAATATTGTACTTCCATAAAACCGGGTAGCTGTACGTACAGGAACGGCAGATCATTATTACCCCATTTGTTGCGCCAGTCGGCTATTAATGCCGGCAGCAGTTGGTTATATGCTTTAGCACTTGAGGTATTCGCCTCGCCCTGGTACCATACAAAACCTTTTATGGCGTAGTTTATAGCTGGGTAAACCATGGTATTGTAAAGCCCTGTCGGTTCGTTTTGTGCAGAAAATTGCGGTGTAAAATTGTTAGCCCGCTGCCCCGGCGCGAACACCTGGCCAACCTTATATCGCCAGTCGCCGCGAATATCAATATGGGTTGTACCATCCGTCAATTCATATCGCTTCTCCGGCACAAAGCCGCCTTTACCTGCCGTATTGGTTATCCGTATCACGATGAGGTTCTTCCCTGCTTTCAGTAACCCGGCGGGCACATCATACCGCCGGGGCGGATATTGGTAGGTGGTATTGCCCACCAAAACACCATTAACATAGGCTTCGTCTGCATCAACAATACGGCCTACGAACAACTTAGCAGGTTTCCCGGCCATGGAAGCGGGCACATCTATTTCTTTACGAAACCATACCACGCCATTCAGATTTTTTACTCCCTGGTCTGCCCAATAGCCCGGCAGCCAGAAATTATGCCAGCCCTCCGGCACATATGAAGGATCATACCATTTAACAGTACCATCCAGGCCGGCATCCGGTTTAATTATGTGATGCTCCGCTGGCGGGCGGCTTGGCGCAAGTACTTTAGCCATATAGGCGCTGTCCTTAAATTGCGCTATCCGGGTTTGATAAGATGGTAATGTTTTAAAACCATCCTCACTTATCCACGCCTCTATCGGTGTACCGCCCACGCTCGAATTAATAATGCCGATAGGTACATGATATTTGAGGAATAGGTCCTTCGCCATAAAATATGTAGCAGCGCCAAACTCGAGCACACCGGTTGGCGAGGCTGCCACCCATTTACCCGGTGGCAGATCGGCGTGCACGCTCCTTACATCTGACAGCGTAGGAACAAAGAAATTACGGATCATCGGGTAATCAGCGTTGCTGATCTCGTCAGGGTACTTTTCTTTAACCCGTTCCACCGGCAGCACCATGTTCGACTGCCCCGAGCAAAACCAAACATCACCTACCAGGATATCATTAATAGTTAACGTATTGCTGCCCGATAGCTGCATGGTATAAGGGCCGCCTGATTTTATCGGCTGCATCATCACCATCCATTTGCCATCTATCCCTGCTTTAGCCCGGTAGCTTTTCCCATGAAATTTTATGCTGATCTTTTCATTTGGAGATGCCCATCCCCATATTTTCAATTGTGCATCACGCTGCAGCACCATACCGTTGGATATAAGCTGTGGCAGCCGGATCTGGGCGGAGAGATCAGCTACAGTAAAGAAATTTATTAAGATCAATGCCAGCACGGGCGCCAATATGCTACGCGATCTTGATCGTATGTTTTTTAAATACAGAACAAATATGGAGTAGTTGTCACCTTGTTTTTTCATTCGTACAGTCTTGTGCGGGTTTAATCAATTGACCAGCGCAATTTCTGTAACCGATGAATGATTCAATCTCACGTTTTGGTAAATGTTGTAAAGAAATGTCCAAATAGCAGTTAAATAGTGTTTTTATTTCCTTTTTAAACATTCGCAGTATCAACTTTCACTTCTGCCGCTTTTCTTTTAGCGTCTTTAAACTCGGAAGGCGAAAGGTCATATTTCTCTTTAAAGAGCTTTGAGAAATAACCAGGCGTGCCAAACCCTGTCATAAAAGCGATCTCGCGGATAGTGTACTGGCTCTTATCCAGCAACACAGCTGCCTTTTGCAGCTTTATGGCGCGCACATATTCAACCGGGGCTACGCCGGTCAGCTCGAATAGCTTATTGTATAATGAGCTCCGGCTCATGCCCAAATACCTGCTGAGTTCCTCTATCGAGAAATCCGGGTCGTTCAGTTTCTCTTCAACAAACAGCGCAACTTTATTAAGCAGCTTTTCATCGGCCGATTCGATATATATTTCAGGTGCGATAACATGTATTTGCTTCGAGTAAGTTGTTTTTAACTTCTGATTGAGCTGGATAAGGTTACGGATCTTTGCGTTTAGCACTTCCAGGCTGAATGGTTTGGTGAGGTAATCATTTGCCCCGGTTTCCAATCCTTTCAGCTGATCCTCTTCTGTAGTGTGCGCCGTAAGCAGGATAACCGGCAAAAAGCTGGTGCGTTTATCATTTTTTATCTTGTTGCATAATTCTATACCGTCCATGTAAGGCATGCTTACATCGGTCAGGATCAGGTCGGGGTGGCACGACAGCACTTTTTGCCAGCCATCCTTGCCGTTAGTGGCTTCAAATATCTTATAGGCATCGCTCAGATTATATTTCAGGTAATCGCGCAACTCTTCGTTATCCTCCACTATCAGTATCGTCGTTTTTTCGGTAACCGGGCCTTCGCCGGCATTGCCGGCGCTCAACAAAGGCAAACTTTCCTCAGCTATATATTGCAGCTCGGCCGATTCGCTTAGTACAGTGTCGTTAATTTCTGCAGGCAGTATGGGTAGCATTACCGTAAATACGCTTCCATGTGGTTCTTTGCCGGCAAGGTCTATCGTACCTCCATGTAGTTGTACAAACTCCCTTGCGATAGATAAACCGATACCGCTCCCCTGGTTGAGTGAGGTCCTCGATGTATCAACCTGGTAAAACCGCTGGAAGATCTTTTCCCTCTCGCTTTCAGGTATACCCACTCCCGTATCAGATATCTTCAATTTTAGTACTTTCCCTGTTTTGTCTTCATTGTCAGCAGTGCAAAGCTTTACCACAATTTCGCCGCCCTGCCCGGTAAACTTGAAGGCATTCGACAGGAGATTGAATAAAATACGCTCTATCTTATCCGGGTCGAAGTATGCAGGCAATGAATCCTGTTCGCAGATAAAATCAAGATGGATATGTTTATGCTCCGATATATCCTGGAAAGAATAAACCGTTTCCCGGATAAACCCGATCAGGTCGCCGGTGCTTAAGTTTAGCCGCAGCTCCTTTTCCTCCATCTTTTTAAAATCAAGCAGCTGATTTACCAGGTTGAGCAAACGGCGCGCATTTCGCCCGATGAGGTTTATTTCCTTTGAAATGTCATTACCTGTATTTATCGACATCAGCTTATCCACCGGCGCCATAATAAGCGATATCGGAGTACGGAACTCATGGCTTAGGTTAGTAAGGAACTTGATCTTCAGCCTGTCCAGCTCATGCACGCGTTCTATGGCCCGCTTATCCTCCTCTATCTTCATCTCCCGCTTCAGTTTAAGTATGCCCCGGTGGCGGATATAAAAAAGCATGCCGACAGCAATGCAGAAATAAATGATGTAAGCATAAATATTGCGCCACCAAGGCGGCAATATGGTAACTTTTATTGAGGTTGGCTTTTCGCTCCAATGGCCACGTCCATCACTTGCCCGCACCAGGAATTCGTAGGTTCCGGGGTCGATGTTGGTATAATAGGCCGTTGTCGCCTTGCCGACATAGTTCCATTCCTTATCAAATCCTTTCAGGATATAAGAGTACTTGTCCTGGTGGGCATCGGTATAATTTACAGTGATATAACTGATAGAAAAATTCTGACCAAACTTAAGCCTGATCTCTTTTGCAACGGCTATTTGTTCACTTATCGGCGATTGTTTGCCGGGATTTACGCTGTTGTTCGATACCTTAAGGTCGGTAAACATGACCGGCGAAGGCGAGCGCGTACCGGCAAAATTCGGGGGATTGAAGTAATTGAAACCATCCTGGCAGCCAAAGAATAAGGTTCCATCGGCCATTTTAAGCCCCGAACCAGAGATAAAAGGCACATCCTGAACGCCATTCTGATGCGTATAAACGTTAAACCGCCTGGTGGCTGGATCGAAACTGTTGATGCCTTTATTGGTACTTAACCAAAGCAGCCCTTTATTGTCTTTAAGAATTTCGCATACGATATCATTGGAGATCCCTTCCTTCTCAGAATAAGCGACGATCTTCCGGGTAGCCGGATCTAACCGGCATAGGCCGCCTCCGTTAGTTCCCGCCCAAACCATATCGGTTTTCTTATCGTAAAGCAAAGAAAGGATCGCGTCGGTTGGCAAAGCGCTGTTTGCCTTATTGTAGACTTTTGCAGCTTTAGTATTGAAGTTAAACACATAAATGCCGCCGCCATAAGTTGCCGCCCACATATCGCCGTTTTTGCCTATGGTTATTGCGCGTAAGTATTTATTGAGATATACTTTGCTTTCAACCTTATCGAGGTCAAATACCTGGTCGTACCGGGCAAATTTGCCGGATTTCGGGTCATAAATATCAATACCACCGCCGTTTGTGCCTATCCACATGTGGCCGTCAGGTGATTCTTCTATACAAAAAACATCGTTCTCGGAGATCTGGTTGTCACTTTTACCTGCTGTGAAATGCCGGCAACTGCCCGTGGTAATATTTAAAACAAATAATCCTTCGTGAAAGGTTCCTATCCAGAGATTGCCGTGACTGTCATATTTAAGGGATAATACCGAAAGCGGCTTGTCTGTTTTTTGCCGTTCACTGTTCACAGAGAATTTTCGGAACAGGCCTGTTTGAAGATCAAAAAGCTGTACCCCGCCATTATCGGTGGCAACAAAAACCTGGTGCTGGTTATATTGGGTGAACGATGTTACCGCCGGCGCCATCAATCCATACGGATCAAAGGGATTTGGTATTTTAAGGCTGAACAAGGCAAGGTTCTTATCATATTTATCTATGCCGCCTTCAAACGTGCCCAGCCAATAAATGCCACGTGGATCGATGTAGATGCTTTTGATAAACTTATCGCTCAAGCTAAACACATCGCGAAAAGCAGGGGTAACAAACCGGGTTTTAAAAGTATGCAGATCTAAAATAGCCAGGCCATTTTCGGTAGCTACCCAAAGATCCGACTGATCGGTAGCGATGGCGTAAATGTTGCAATAAGGAGCGGTTTCGCCGGTATTCTGCATAAAATGCGCAAATGTTCTACCATCGGGCTGCAATAGGTTAAGGCCGTCATTGGTGCCGAACCACAACCGCCCAAGGGTGTCCTCATTTATCGACCGGATGAGATCATTGCTTAACGACCCTTTATCTTTATCATCATGTACAAAACGAATAAACTTGCCGGCCTTTTCATCATACAGCAGCAAGCCCGTAGTTGTGCCTACCCACATCCTGTTATAGCGGTCTTCATAAAAATTAAGGCCTATTGTGGCCTTGCTCATATCGGTTTGCAGCGAATTGAAAATAAAGGTGGTGGTTTTATTTGTTTTAAGATCGATGACCCGCAAACCGCTGTAGCTGGCCACCCAAAGCTTCCCGTTATGATCCTGGCAAATAGCCCTGATGCCTTCTGAAGTGGAGCTTCGCCAAAAGCTATCGCCCTGGTAGCGCGAAAAACTATTCTGGTTCCGGTCGTAATAGGCGAGCGAGCCGCCTGCCGTGCCTATCCACAATTTGCCCGACCTATCCTGGTAAAGCGATTGTATCTCATCCGCCGGGATACTTGTGGTATCGCCGGCATGATGCCGGTAGACAGTGAAATTGGTGCCATCAAAACGATCGAGGCCATCTGCAGTAGCAAACCACATCAGCCCGTATTTATCTTTTATAATTGCATTAATGGTGTTGGAGGATAGCCCATCCCTTGTAGAAAGCGAAGCAAAGTTCAGCTCCTGCTGGCCAAAGGATGCCTGGGCTGCGAAGAGAAAAAACAGGAATGGCAAAAACAGCCCGACGGTAAAAAATTTACTGCCCCTCATAAGCGATCTAAATTTATGTCCCGCCGTTCCATTAAAAGATGAGCGGCGATGTGTAATTGGTTAATCTGTTAAGCGACTTTATACATCCGCACGGTTTGGAATGTATCTGTCAGAAAAAATTGGCTTATATCAAAGCTAAATATTAAAACACAATTATTGCAATCGATTGCAATAAAAAACTAAAAAAAATGACCCGGGGAAATTTAAGATTTACTGGGCTCTTTTATCCAAAGATAAAGGCTAAAGCAGATGAGTATATAGATGATAATATTGAACAATGTATGATGATCAATGATCTGCGGCGAACGCTTATTCCAAAAGATAGCGAGCAGTACAAAACGGATGATATTGATGATCTCGATAGCGACAATACCTGATACCAGAAAAATAATCTTTCGAACTAACGGCTTTGGATATGCGATAACGAATGCTGCAAAAAAGCTGATCACGCCCAACCCCAAACAGGAATATACCAGCCGGATGGTGCCGCGCCCGGCAACGAGCAGCTCATAATTATTATTGATAGCGGTGAATCCAAACATTTTGATAATGGCAGTGCTGGAATCAAGCAGGAATTGCCTAAGCCATTGGATATAGTTAAGATGATCGGCCAAAAATGCGTTATAGTTATTCCCCGGACTGGTAAGCCCAAAAAACAGGATGTTAAAATAATAGAATACGAGAAATAATGCCAAAAACGAGAAGACGAACTTTACCGGAGAAACCCAATGTTGTGTTTGCTTTGTAAGCCCTTTCTGCCGGTTTATTTCATCTATTTTAATATCTACAACCAGCCTGAACCAGTATCCCTGCAGGAAATGGAAAATGGTTCCATCCCGTCCATCTAAAATTCCCAATCTGAAAATAAAACGGTAAATGAAATAGATCATCGGCCTTACATAAAGCGGCAGCTGCCACCATAATTGCTTCAACCAGGCGGTACGCTCGTCGGGCGATCCCCTGAATTTAGGCTGAATGGTTTGCAAACGGATTTTTTGCATTCGTTCTACTTCCTCATGCGCCACCAAATCGCTGTAGCGATTATGCTTTTCTATCCAGAAACGGATATTGTTCTCTTTCAGGTTCTCTTCCAGCAAATGCCCGTCTTTCCAGATCACCGTTTTGCCCGGTACGATAAAGCGGTGATCCATTGCCTCATTCAAATCAGAATACCCTTTATCAAACCTGAACATTTTGAGCATATAGAACGGATAGTAGCCGCCGTGCTTGATCCATCTGCCCTTAAAATAATTTTTGCGGCTGAAGTAAATGCCATCAACACCCGCGTAGTCTTCATCCTTAAAGGCCAATAGCTGCGCTTTCAATTCAGGTGTTACTACATGGTCGGCATCAAGGCAGATCACCCATGGGGTTTGTATATCGAAGTTTTTAAGGGCGAAATCCCACTGGCGGGGATGATTTTCAAAAGGATGTGTCAAAACCGTAGCACCGTACGTATTTGCAATAGACAAAGTACTATCCGTACTGCCGGAATCGAGAATGTAAACCTGCGCATCCAACCCGGTCAATGAATCAAGCAGCCGGGACAAATGGATCTCCTCGTTATAGGTAAGAACGATAAATGAAAAAGTGCTGCTCAATTAAATGCTTGCTTTTATAACGGTCTCATACATTTCAATGTAACGCTGCAATATGGCGGCATCATTGAAGTCCTCCTTTATTTTTCCGGGCGCTGCTGCACGGATACGAATGATCTCGTCTTTTTGTTCGGAGACCGTGTTGATGGCATCGCTAAATAGCTTATCATCCAACCGGCATACCCAACCTAATTTGTTTTTAAATACATAATCCGACAAACCCACATTTTCACTAAGCAGCACAGGTGTGCCCACGCTCAGGCTTTCCACCACCACGTTACCAAAGTTCTCATCATGCGATGGCAACACCATTAGGTCGAACCCCGACAGATATTCAAACTTATTGCCTGTTTGGAAGCCTACCCAACTTAGCTTATCGCTTATCCCATTTTGCAGGGCTATAGATTTAAGACTTTCTACATACGCGGCTTCTCCATCGCCGGCTATCGTTAAATGGTAAGGGTGTTTAACATATCTCAATGCATTGAGCAAAATATCCAATCCTTTTTTTTCTTCTATCCGCGAAAAAAAGACCATTTGCAATTCCTCATGGTCTGAAATTTCTGCCTGCCCTTCTTTACTATTGAAACTAACAAAGTTTGGTATATCAAATATGCCTTTCGTTTTCACAAGTTTATCTATGGCATTGTATTCGTTTTGCGTAGTGCTATGGATAAAGCTTTTTTGTAGTAAAGGCTTACCCAGGAAACGATGCAGCATCCCTTTTTTGCCGCTGTTCCTGTTATCGAACGAATAGCTGCTTAACATCCCCCTTGGCGAGATGACTACGAGTTTACCTCTGAATGTAGCGATGAACGCAGAGAGCATCGAAACGGTATTCCACCAGCCATGTACGTGCACAACGTCATACTGCCTTACGCTTTTCCAAAGATGTGTGAGCAACGCCGGTGAGAAATGGGTATGATCTTTTGTGATCCGCTTAAAATACGTAACGGGTACGCCATCTACTTGCTGCTCTGTGCCGGTTGCTACATTAAGTTCTGCAGGGCCGTTGGCTGTAGTTGTTAGTACGCGCACTTCTACGCCACCTTTAACCAAATGCTCACTCAGCAATGCTACCGATACCGTTGGGCCGCCATACACAAATGCCGGCTTATACGCCGGTGTGATCTGCAATATTCTCAAACCGGTACCAATATGTTTTTTGAGCGTAGTATTTTTGCGATAAGCAGCATGGTGATGTAGCTCCAAACAACATTATTCAAAATAAATTCGAAGCTTAAGCCCCGCCAAAAGATCTGGAACAGTCCTGAAAATATCAATGCCGTTCCTAATGTATAGCCGCCAAAAAGCTGTTCGGCCTTTTGCGAAATCAATTGTACAGCAGCGCCGTAAATGAACAGGCAAATAAATATGCCCAGGGCCCCGCCGGAAAGATAGGCATCTACAATATAAGCCGGTTTTGCCGATACGGTGGAGTGCGGATTAATAACACCTGCATCGTACACGCGTTGCATCACCAGGTCCTCGGTACTTGGCTTTGATGGCCAGAAAATCCGCGGCACTACCACAATAAACGATTGTTTAACCAGATCAAATCCATAAAATTTAACTTTGTCGGGTGTCGATTGTACGTACTCTGTAAACATGTCGATCTCACTCAGTCGATTAACCAAAAATTCCCAGGTCGTTTGGTCGGCGACGTTTTCCTTATTGAGAACGGCATCAAACGCCTCGCTTCTTGCAGCGTCACTGCTTTCGCCACCTGTCCAGGCGTTCTGCCTGAAAACAGAAGCATAGGTTGGTAGCACGAGAAACAGGAGCACAAGTGCCGGAATAAAAGTGACCAGGACGATCTTTTTGTAAGTTGGATATAAAAAAATACCCAATACCAGCACGCTCAATATAATAGGTTCTTTAAAACCCGAGCTTAAAGCAGTGTAAAAATTAAGTCCATACAACACACAGCATATAATGGTATTCTGAATTTTTTTAAGCGGGATGGCAAATGCCAGCGCAATTGTACACGCTATAAAACTAAGCGAGCTAAACTGGTTGGAAAATTGCGAAAGACCCGGAACTTTCAAAAAGATAATAGACAGCGGAAAAGAAAGGATGGCTGACCAAAAGAGCAGGTTAGCGATACTTTCCCCTTCCACTTTTACTTTTTGTTCTATCGGGTAGTTCATAAACGTAAGGATGCCCGCCATAAATGAGGCATGCGCCAGGCAATAATAGCGCTGGCATTGGGCGGTAAGCTTAAGCTGGTTCATGTCCAGCAAGCTGTATTCCTGGTGGAAATTGTTATAGCCATACAGATCGAGCAGGTAAAATATAGAGGTGCAGCACATGTATCCCGCAAAAATGATCTGTATCAGGAATATCGGGCGCATTACCTGTTCGGCAATCCTCCTGTCTGATGGCAGGGGTTTTAACACCCCCGAATAGGTCATGAAAAATATATAGAAAGAGCCAAGCCACGCAATGAAATACGAGGTTAAAGGCGAGTCGGTAAACAATAGTGAAATACCCCAAGGTATAAAGAGGGCGATGTATTTTACCGGTGATTCGTTATTTTTCATGCATCCTGCAAGCAAAAAATATTCCCGCCTTCAATATCGGGTACCTGGTTTATCAACTCGCAACCCACGGCAGTGATCTGGTAAAGCATGTAGCCAAGATCTCGTAAAAAGTCAAAACAATCTTCAATATGCTGCCCGTTTTTCACCCAGTAATTTTTGTCGTATTCGAAAATTACACGCGGTTTATGTTTGGCGAGTGTTTGTTTAAGACCTTTCAATACATTAAACTCAAATCCCTCCACGTCTATTTTTACCAGTTTCAGTTTTTCTATGTTCTTCACCTCATCCAATTCATCCGCAATTTTTATCCTGATCTTCTGGCTTTCACTTCCGGCTGATTGATCGCCCAAACTAAAAGTGCCCTGGTTCCAGTTCGTTTTATCTATCGCGTATTCCATCTCGCTTTCACTGTCCGACAAGGCGAAGGGCAGCAGCATAACGTTGGCCACCGTATTCAGGCGCAGGTTTTTAGCCGCTTTTTCGCGCAAATGGTCAAGCGGCTCAAATCCATAAACGTGTCCTGTGCTGCCTACGGATTGCGCCATACGTAAACTCTGTAAACCGATATTCGCGCCGATATCCAGCGCTGAATCGCCTGACTTTAACGAAATGCGTATCAGTTTACCGATCTCATTTTCATAAGTACCGCCACTGAAAATACTCCACTCTATGTAACTATCCGGATTGGCGTAAATAGCAATATCCTCGTCAACCAGCCATGTTATGGCATCTTTCATGCGCGCTTTCTGCTCAGCCGACAATTTGATTCTGCCGGATAGCCTTTCTTTTCCGGATAGTTTCCAGTTACGGGTAAAGTTCAGTTTGATCCGGTCACTTCGTTTCATGTATCAGTTTATTTTCAATTGCCGCTGCAATATGCTCAAAATTCCACGGCGCGATCAGTTTTTTCGAAGCCCTGCCCAATCCTGCAAGTTTTTCTTTCGATCGCGTAAGCATTTCTAAAGATAAAGTTAATTCGCTTTTATTACCGGCCGCAAATGTTTTACCATTATCAGGTGTAACCAAATCCACAGCGCAACCGCATTTGTCCGAAACTAAAACCGCTTTTCCGCAGGCCATAGCTTCGTTCACCGCTAATCCCCAGGTTTCGCCCGGCCCTTCGGATGGCAGGCAAAAAAGATCGCAAGCCTGGTAAACGACCGGTATGTACGACTGATTTTGAAACGGCATAAAATGAATGCTTTTATATTTGGCAGCTTTGTTGAGTAACTCAATTTCCAGTATACCGCTACCCACAAATAAAAGGTGAATATCCGGTTTATTCATTGCTAAAAAAACATCCAGCAATAGCATCGGGTCTTTTTTCGCTTCAAATTTCCCGGCAAAAAGTATTAGGAGATCATTTTCGCCAATGCCCAGGTTCTTTCTCAATTGCCCCACTTCTGCATCTCTATCCTGCCCAAACCTGTCGTTATCTATGGCATGCGGTGCAAAACTTAACTGATCATCCCGCAACCCGCAATATTTAAAATAGGCCTTATTATTTGTACCGACATAAAATGCGTGATCCACATGTTGATATAGCCATCGCAAACGCAGCTTTCTTAATAATGTTTTAATGGGATTTTGTTTATCCAGCAAGGTCGAATCGCCCCTGAAATAAACCGGGATTTTATTTTTAAAGTAACGGATTGCTTGCAGATGACTTTCATAGGCCCATCCGAAAACCAATACGGTGTCAGCCTGCCATTGCTTTATTTGTTTGATGAGATCTGGATTAATTATTCCTTTAGTATGGTGCGAGCCGGGTTTAGTAGAAATGTTCCTGACCGCCTCGTAAGCATAACCATCCAGCAACGGAATATCCCAATCGATCTGCTGTTTAAAACCGTGATCGTATTTCTCCCCTATCGTTTGTCCAAGCGTATAAAAAACCTTTATATCGATTTGCTTCCGCTCACTTAACAGCCTGAATACAGGGGCGTAATATTGTATGGGATGTGTTGTGATGATAGCAAGCTTACGCATCAGGCAGGGACGTTTTTTGCGGTTGAATGACCGGATAGTACTTTATCAAATAGCTGGCACTGGGCGGATGTCATATGTTTCGCCGAATATTTTTCTTCGGCGGCTGTATTGTAGGTTGGCGTAGCCATATTGCCGGTCGCAACCTGTTTCATAAAATCGATCAGCGCAGACTGTTCTACATTCTCATAATCATAAACATGCTCAGCACCGAACTCCTGCAAAATGCCTATAGCCGAACTATTTTTGTTGAATATCGCCAGCAACGGCTTTTGCGTGAGCAGGTATGGAAATATTTTCGATGCCGTATATTTGGGATCATCCGAGCCGGGGATAAACAATGCATCGGCCTGCTGCAAAGTAAGCAACGTGTGGTAATAGCTTATTCGGTCGGTTAGCTCTGTTACATATTGCTCAACGCCATATTGTTTTGCCAGCGGGATGATCGTTTGCGTGCCCAAACCGGCAGGCGCATAGCTGGTGCCGATGAAATATAGCTTTAAGTTACCGAAAACCTCAGGCGAATTTGCTAACCCTTCTTTCAACGCAGCAAATAGCGGTGTAATAGCTTTATGCATATCATTCCCACCCCGCCCGACGTATACGATATTTTTAGATTCACTGTCCAGTAGCGATTGAAAACGCTGGCGGTTATCCGCTGCGATTTTAAGATCAGGCGCAAAAGCCCCGAAGGTTATAGTTGATGCCGGGACAGCCGTTATCTCCGGGTAGCGTTGCTTTAATGTGGTGATGTAATCTTCGGAAACACTGATCAACCCACCCACACTTTTCATCGCCTTAGGCTCAAGCAGCTTGTTCAATCGGTAAGAAAACCAATATTTGGGGGGACGTTGATACTTTGGTTTATCCCGGTAATAGTCAGAGTGCCAGGGATCCTGCATATCGATCACATAAGGTATATCGAAACGCTTTTTCCAATATACTCCTAATATGCATATCGGGAATTGTGTAGTGGAGAAATAAATAAGATCAAATTGCTGTGCTTTAAGCAGTCGGTTCACTTCTTTACGATAAAACCAAAGGGAACGCAGCGCAATGCTTCCCAGGCCAAATTTGGCCGTCAGGCTTTTTGAAAATGCATTAACGTAATGGGTCTTTATACCTGCCGGAACACTTTCAGTAAGCAACTCGTCCTTAGCCATATCCACAAATTGCGGATTAACACACACCACCTCGGCATCCCATCCAAAATCTGCAAAATAAGGCAGACTCATGCGTACACGCTGCATATCCGCCGCATTTACCGGTGGAAAATAAGGCGATATGATGAGCACCTTTTTCATTTGCCGAGCCGTTTCCACCAGCGGTTTTGTTTTAGCTTTTCACGCGCCTCGCTCCAGTCGCATAGCTCATCTACCACATCATAAAACCCCAATTGTGATGGCGGCATATCGTTATTTTCAACGTGCTTGATGATCCCGGGCAAATTCTCGTAAAAACTTTTTGTACGATAAGGCGGATGCAGCGACCATAGGCCATTACTACTGCCTAAAATATCAATCCGTTTCAGGTTATTTTCACGCATAAATGTCGAGATCAAATGTTCTGGAAGATCCGCATTCGAGTTACCCTCTACTATCGCTTTAATTTGGCTGCGCAGGTTTGGTTTCGTCAGGCTTAATTTCTGTGTTTGAAAAACTGACCTGTCCAGCATAAAGATCCGCGTACTCATTTCGCTAAAGCGGAAAGTGTGAGATGCTATCTTTTCCCATCCTGATTGCCCAATCAACATACCATTCGGATGTAGTGGCCCGGCAAGAGGGGAAACTGTGAAATATTGCGGATCAGATCGTAAAAGTTCAATAGCTTCATTTATCCAGGATTGACTGCCGCCGCCCAACAACATATCAGCATCCAAATGAAAAACAATATCATTGGTCGCGCTTAGTAAACCAAAAAAATAAGCATAAAACGGCCCACCCCTGAAGTCTTTTACAGGCATACTTTTAGTACCGAAAAAATATTCGGCTGTTTTAGCCATGCTTTCATTGGAATAATCCACCGGGACGATCCTGGCTTTATTGTAGGATGAACGGATCTCGTTTTCCAAAAACACATTCAATAACCCGCTATATTTCTGCCACCCTTCAGCAAATCGGCCTTTACCGGGTTGTGTATCAACCGTCAATACAACTTCGTCGACCTGGGGCGCGAGGATTTGCAACTGATGCGGTAAAATGTACCGCACATGCTGATAATCGCCGGGGGCAAGATTTATTTGCAAGCTAACGGCTGGTTTCAAGGGCTTTTGTAACTAAGTTGATTATGGCTTGGGCTTGTTTATCCCAACTGAAAAAACGGGCAGCTTTTAACGCCTGTTGCCTTGCTGATTGAAGACGTTCGGCATCGTGAAGCCATTGTATAAAACTATCGATATCATTTTCTGTTGGACTCTGCGCCAGTAATATGCCGGGCTGAAACCGCCCAAACATTTCCCTCTGCCCCTCCGTTTCACTTGCTATTACCGGCAGGCCGGATTCTATGTATTGAAAAAACTTATTGGTAATAGTATAATTCCTACTGGGCGGTGAGGTTAATTCAAGCGCCAGACCTATATCAAACTCCGAAATTTTTGCGGGCAAATCCCGGTTGCTTACCATTTTATGGAAGGTGACGGAATGCTGTTTCGGTATTAACCCG
>JABDAU010000039.1 GCA_013289045.1 Bacteroidota bacterium
ATACCATGATCCGCTCATACCACGAGATCAGGGAAACGTATGTAAACACGCCGGGTATCGATACGCTGCGTACTGCAGCTTTTGTCGGCGCTATCAATAAGATCGCGGTATCTTACCAAAACCTTGGCGTATGGCCATGATCTGTTGATTTAGGAATTCGAATTTCGATTTCGGATTTAGATATGGAAGCTGGCTTATGCCGGCTTTTTTAGTAAGCGTAATAGTGCGGTTGTCATGGTGAGCCTGTCGAACCATAGTGCGTAAGGCCATTGCCCACGTCCTTCGACAAGCTCAGGATGACAACGCTCTTAGTAAAATCCGAAATCGAAATTTCGAAATCCGATATTCGTAGATTGATTCTAAATAGCATTCATGATTTGCAATAAACATTATTACCTTTGCGTTTCGGTATTTTTGTACACCAAAATAAGCGCGAGACAAGTCAAATGAAAAAAAGTTCGATCTTAGGAATAGTAGTAATAGCGATCGCATTATCGGTGATCATTGCAACTTATGGTTCGGCCAGCAGATATGGCACCTTTGCCGATGCCCGTAAAACCAATAACGAACTGCATGTTATCGGTTCGCTTGATAAAAGCAAACCGCTTTATTATGATGCGCATAAAAATGCCAACTATTTTTCATTTTACCTGAAAGATACCATTGGGAATGTGAGCAAGGTATTTGTTGATGGCGCCGAGCCGCAGGATTTTGAGCGTTCGGATAAGGTAGTTATAGTTGGTAAAATGGAAAAAAACGAGTTCCACGCCAGCAGTATAAATTTAAAATGTCCATCTAAATACAAACAGGATAAATTGGATTCCACCTATACGTACCCTGTAAAAACCAGTTCTATTTAATGACCACAGCTTTCCAGGGCGAGCACCTGTTACCAGGGCAATTAGGCCAATTCTTTATCATTCTTTCATTCGGCTCAGCCCTTTTTTCGGCTATCAGTTATTATTTCGGCACAACCGGCCAAAACAAGTTCGATACCTCGTGGCAATGGATGGGCCGTATAGGCCACTTTGTTAATACTGTTTCGGTAATAGGTGTTGGCGCTTGTTTATTCTATATCGTTTATAATAGTTTTTTCGAATACTATTATGCCTGGGCGCATTCGTCACGTACGCTTCCGGCATATTATATCATTTCAAGCTTTTGGGATGGACAGGAAGGCAGTTTTTGGCTATGGACCTTTTGGCAGGCTGTATTAGGAAATATCATCATCTGGAAAGCCAAATCATGGGAAAAACCGGTAATGACGGTCATTGCCCTTGCCCAGGCTTTGTTAACTTCTTTTTTGTTGGGTATAGAGGTGTTGGGTATACACATCGGCAGCTCGCCATTTATCCTGTTGCGCACTTCTATGTCAGAAGCGCCGATTTTTTCAAGGCCTGATTACCTTTCGTTTATAAAAGACGGCCAGGGACTTAATCCATTGCTGCAAAACTACTGGATGATCATACATCCGCCAATATTGTTCCTGGGCTTTGGCTCAATGGTAGTACCTTTTGCTTATGCTGTTGCCGGTTTATGGCAAAAACGCTATAAGGAATGGGTGCAGCCTGCTATCTCATACGGATTGTTTGCCGTAATGGTATTAGGCACGGGCGTTGTAATGGGATCTATGTGGGCGTATGAATCGCTGAATTTTGGCGGCTTCTGGGCATGGGACCCGGTTGAAAATGCTGCATTGATACCTTGGCTTACCATGATAGGCGCTGTACACGTAATGATCGTTTATAAAAATACCGGCCATTCTTATTTCACCGCAGTATTTCTTACGCTGATTAGTTTTGTATTGGTATTATATGCTTCGTTCCTTACGCGCAGCGGCGTACTGGGGGATACTTCGGTACACTCATTTACCGACTTAGGTATGTTCTGGCATTTGGTAATTGATGTGTCGGTATTTTTTGTAATTGCTGCGATTGTTGTAATTGTAAGGTATAAAGAATTACCCATCAGCAAAAAGGAAGAAGAAACTTACTCACGCGAGTTTTGGATGTTTGTAGGTGCAATATTTCTTGCCTTATCATGCCTACAGCTGATCGTAGTAACATCAATTCCGGTATTTAACCGTGCATTCGGGACTAATATCGCCCCTCCAACACACCCGGTTACTATCTACAATGTATTCCAGGCTGGCTTTGCTGTGGTGGTTACTTTATTGGCCGGCATAACCCAATTCATGAAATACAAAAAAACGGATACTACCCGTTTTGGCATCACTTCAATAATTTATCTCGTTGTTTCAGCATTGATAACAGCCGTTGTAGTTTACTTCACTAAAATTTATGAACTACGTTTTGTATTTGTATTGGTGCTGTTTGGTGGAATATACATGCTATTAGCAAATGCCAAGATATTAGGTGATGTATTCAAAGGGAAGATAAAATTAGCAGGATCGGCTATTGCTCACATAGGGTTTGGATTGCTATTGATTGGCGCTCTGATAGCAGCCGGTACGAGTAAAGTAATATCACAAAACGAAACAGCGGACTATGGGGCTGACTTTGCTAAGGGAAATAACCCCAAGGAAAATATCATGCTCTACAAAAACGAGCCTGTTAAAATGGGGGAATACACGGTAACTTATGTCGGCGATTCAGTTTCAGCACCGAACCATTATTTTAAGGTGGCTTATAAACGTATGGATGCTACGGGCAAGGTTGTAGAAAATTTTGTGCTTAAGCCAAACTCGCAATCAAACCCTAAAATGGGCTTGGTTTCGTCACCCGATACAAAGCATTATCTTTTCCATGATCTGTACACACACATCAGCATGGCGCCTCAACAGGCATTCAGTTTTGGTGATGAAGCAGCCGGACATGGCGAAGGGAATGATGATGCCAACTACAATCCGCCAACAACTCATGATATCGGCATTGGTGATACTATACCATTCAGGGAAGGTAACATCATATTGGTTGCTTTAAATAAAGAAGCGCACGTGCAAAACATACCTATGGGCCCGAATGATGTGGCGATAGGGGCAATATTGAAGGTAGAATCGCATGGCCAGATCTACAGCGCCGAACCTGTTTTTATGGTGAAGGGAAGCAATGTATTTGATTTTGCCCGTAAGATTGACGACGCCGGTTTGAAAATGCGGCTTACCAAGATCACCCCAAATAAAGACAATACGCCGAAAGTTGAGCTGATGGTTTATGAACAGCCTGAAAGCAAAAAGCCATACATCGTAATGCGCGCCATCGAGTTTCCTTATATCAATTTCTTATGGTCGGGGACGGTGATCATGGCCATTGGCGTTCTGCTATCCATTTTCCGCAGGAATAAGGAATTGAAAACGGTATAGCCTGATTTCGTAAAAAAATTACAACAATTTGTTATTCCGGTCCGTTTGTTCATATATTTAGATGTTCAAACTTCAACATATGCCTATAAACAGAAAACCCCTTATTATTACCAGCCTGGTGGCTGTGGTTATTTTTTCAGCCTTAACTGCCATGAAACCGGTACGTGATGATGATGATCACAAATTCAAAAACTTAAAAGTCCTTCCTAAAAGCATAAAGGATGAGCAATTAGATGCTGTAATGCATGATTGGTCACACTCTTTAGGTGTTCATTGTAACTTTTGCCATGCCCGTGGCGCTGACGGTAAAATGGACTTCGCAAGCGACGAAAAACCGGAAAAAAACATGGCACGCGAAATGTATAAAATGGCCGCCAGCATCAATAAGAAATATTTCAAAGGCGAAAAAGATTCAACCAACATGGTGATTGGCGATATAAAATGTATAACCTGCCACCGTGGTAGCCCGCATCCGGATGAAGTTAAAGACATGACCGGTCATGGCGATATGCAGCATGGCCCAGGCCCTGCAACGCCACCAGCAGGCGGTAATCCTCCGCCACCACCGGCACCGCCATCAGGAAATTAATATAATATTGAAAATTAATAAATAAAAGGCCCGGAAAACCAAATGTCCGGGCCTTTGTTATTGTTTGTTGTTTTGAAAATTACAATTTTTTTTACGGCAAAATGCTAAGTAGCTAATAATCAATCAGCAATAAAATCTTAAGCCAAATAATAAACATCGCTTGTTGAAAAACACCCTTAAAACGCCCAATTTCCACATGCCGGGCTAAAAATACTTATCAACACCAAAACACACTTGTTGATAAAACCCCACGACAAATCAGCTTAATAAAGGTAATATTTGTATAAGGTGAATATTGCCCAAATTACAGGTTTACTAATTGCCCGGCTTCCGGGCTCGCGGGGATTATAATGATGAAATTAAAATTACTCTTTGTTTTTGTCGGGGTTATAATGCTCCAGAAGAGTGTTTCGGCTCAGCAATCTCTTCTTCCTGATATTTCGCCTGCTTATTTAGATAAACTTATCGATATCGCTAAACAAAATTACCCGGCAGTAAGGGCTAACCAATTTAAAGTAGAAGAGGCACAGGCAAATGTGACCAAAGCCAACATATCCTACCTGGATGTATTTTCAGTCTCATATATTTATCAGCCGAATGGATTTTCGGGCATCAATACCAATAACGGCACTACCACCGGCTCCTCAAGCTATAATTATTTCAATGGCATACAGGCAGGTATCACCTTTAACCTGGGGGCATTTTTTGAAAAGCCGTCAGAAGTGAAAGTTGCCAAAAAAGAGCTTGCCATTGCTGGTGATCAGCAGGCAGAATACCTTTTAACACTCATCAATAATGTTAAAAAGCGCTATTATACCTATATGCAGGATATAGCGAACCTGAAACTGATCTCGCAGTCAACTATTGATGCGCAGGAGGTGTTTGCTTCGGAAAAACACAGGTTTGAAAAAGGTGAAGTAACTTTTGAAGAATACAACAGGGCGCAATTGAGCCTTACTCAAAGCTATCAACAAAAAATATTAGCAGAATCTACCGTTCTTATCGCCAAGGCGGATCTTGAAGAGTTACTGGGCGAAAAATTAGAAGACGTAAGATAGATAAATGGAATTAGGCGGTTATTTCAGTCTGCTTTACCGGCATAGGTTTACTTTGATAATAGTCCCGATACTGACGATTATTATCACATACCTGCTTGTGCGCAGTCAGCCCGAAACCTATACATCTGAGGCGCAGGTAGCAACCGGCATAGTTGACAAAACACAACAAGCGCTTAACAGCGGTACCACCGATAACAGCAGTGAAAACCAAATAGCACAGGATTTTGATAACCTGATCGAGATCATTCGCTCCAAAAAAATGCTCGACCAGGTTTCGTATCAGCTGATGATCCATGACCTTACCAGCAACGAGCCTTTCCGTAAACCATGTAAGCTGATGATCCAGATGAACCAGGGCGCCAGGGAACATGCTGTACAGGTTTATACTGAATTTTATAATGACCGCAAAGCACTTTCGGCATATAATTCAGACCAGGCGGGCTTGAACAACTTGCTTGGTTGTATGAAATATGATGGCGACAACATAGCCAAAAAATTAACCATCTACCGCGCCCAAAACAGCGACTTCATCAATATTGATTACAGTGCTGAAAACCCGCAGCTAACGGCTTTTGTGGTAAATGTGCTTACGCATGAGTTTATTACCTATTATAATTTTGTTATAAAGGATAATCAACGCAAAGCCATGAGCTTTTTGGGCACATTGGCACAGGCTAAACGAGATACGCTGGATAAAAAGATAAACCAATTAAAGAATTACAAGATCGAGAATGGTATACTGAGTATCCCTGAGCAATCGCGAGCGCTTTATTCGCAATTGGGCGACCTGGAAACGCATCTTACGCAAGAACGGGAACTTGCCGCTGCAAATGAGGCCGCAGTAAACAATATCGACAAGCAGTTTACCCCGGGAGAGCATAAATACCTGGAAAGCAAAATGATTCCTGTTAACCAGGAACTGATTGACCTGAAAGAACAACAAGCCGCTATAAGTAATGAATGGGTGCAAAGTGATTTTAATGACGCCTATAAGCCAACGCTCGACTCATTACAGCGCCAGATCAATAGTGCAATCATCCGCTCATCCGATCAGCTATCGTATAGTCCGCTAAATAACAAGCAAAACCTTGTACAACAAAGACTTACACTGGAGACTGCACACGATTTGGCACAAAACAGTATAGGATCGATACAAAACGGCATACAAAGGGTAAATGTCGAGTTAAACAAAATCGTTCCCCACGAAGCGGTTGTACAACAGGACGAGAGCGATATTGACGTAGCTCAAAAAGAATACCTTGAGATATTGGCCAAATACAATCAAACCAGCCTGGATGCAAACTATATAGCACAGCCAAAACAAACCGAAGCTGCTATGCCGGGTGTTGCGGAACCATCGAAGAAAATGCTGCTGGTAATATTGAGCGGTATCATCGCCTTCGTTTTTTGCCTCATTGTGTTCTTCGTACTTTATTTCTTCGACGATAACATTAAAACCCCTGAGGAACTGGCCAATAAAACCGGTGTGCCTGTTTTAGGTTACCTGAACTTATTGTCGAGCTCAACCATCGACCTGCGCCGTGTTTGGACGGATGCGCGAATAGATGAAGAAACCTATCAATTCCGCAACCTGCTGCAATCCATTCGTTTCGAGATTGATAGCGAGATGAAAGGCAGTAAAATATTACTGATCAATAGTTTGGCCAATGGTGAGGGAAAAACGTTTCTGGCAACCAACCTTGCTTATGCTTATTCGTTAGTGAATAAAAAGGTATTGCTGATAGATGGTAATTTCCATAATCCGTCAATTACCAGATCGGTGAAATCGAGGATCTTTGTTGAGGATTACCTTACCGGGGCGATACCGGGTTTTGCATCACAAAGCACTTATAAGATAACCGTGCTAAGCAATAAAGGCGGCGATGTTTCACTATTTGAGGTAGCAAATGAAAATCTCATCAGGGAAAAGATCGACCGGCTGAGAAATGCTTTTGATATCATCATCATCGAGGCATCGGCCCTGAGCACATTAAATAAATCGAAAGAATGGAACCGTTTTGCCGATAAGATAGTATGTGTGTTCGAGGCAAACAAGAAGATGAAGGGCGGCCACGCAGCAAACACCGAATATTTGAAAAGCCTTGACGGCAAATTTATCGGCTGGGTACTAAATGTAGTTAACAAGTTTAACGCCTCTTCAGAAGTTGCAGAGGAATAATTTATAACAGGTAAAAGCAAGCTATAATGACTCTATTAGCCATCATATGGATACTGCTGCAAGTACTGATAGGCTATAACCTGTTTTTACCTTTTGTATTATACATCTTTTACAGACCACCCCACACCGTACTTCCCGAGGCGCCGGAAAGCGATTATGGTATCATTGTTACTGCTTATGAACAGGTGGATTCCTTGCCGCCGGTGATCGCTTCATTATTGCGACTTAACTATAGCAATTACCTCATCTACATTGTTGCCGATAAATGCGATATAACAGGCCTTAATTTCAACGATGATCGTGTGATACTGCTACGCCCGGAAGAAACGCTTGCGAGCAATACACGGTCGCATTTCTATGCCATACGCAATTTTAAACGCGAGCATGAACGCCTGACCATTATCGACAGCGATAATTTGGTTGATCCGGAGTATTTACGTGAATTGGATAAGCTATTTAACAAGAATTTTCTCGCAGTACAGGGCGTTCGCGAAGCAAAGAACCTGAATACCACCTATGCCTGCCTTGATGCCGCACGGGATATCTATTATCACTTTTATGATGGCAAGGTGTTGTTGGGTATAGGCTCATCGGCAACACTGGCGGGGTCGGGGATGGCCTTTACTACTAAATTGTACCGCGATAGCCTGGAAAATACCGATATCACAGGCGCCGGTTTTGATAAAGTGCTGCAATCCATTATCGTCGGTCGCGATTTGCGGATTGCCTTTACCGGGAAAGCCATCGTTTATGATGAGAAGACCACGCAATCAGACCAACTGGTAAAACAGCGCTCAAGATGGATCAATACATGGTTCAAATACTTTACGTTTGGATTTACGCTGTTGTTTAAGGGAATAAGAAATTTTAGCCGGAACCAATTTATATTCGGACTAATATTGCTAAGGCCGCCGCTTTTTATTTTTCTTATATTATCGGTATTCTGTCTTATAGCAAACCTTTTTATCAGCATTACGGTAGCACTGGTATGGCTGGTCGGTTTATGCACGTTTGTGTTAGGGTTCTATATCGCACTGGCAAAATCCGATACCGATAAACGGATCTGGCAATCGCTCATCAATATTCCAAAGTTTATTTTTTACCAGGTGCTTTCGCTTTTAAAGGTGCGTAATGCCAACAAACATTCTGTTGCTACCACGCATTACTACCACGAAGAAGCCACCGAAAATGATAAGTTAAAAAGCGATGAGAGTTGAGCCGGCATCAAAAATAAAGAAGCAAAATGAAGTGCCGTTCCAGATCAGGCTTGAACGGTTTATGCGCGTTTTGGCTATCATCGTTGCTTTCCTGAGTACATTTTTCTTTTTCATCAAGATATTATTTTTCTGATGGAGAACACCACAGGCAATAGCACCCATTATAAACCTGTTTATTCCGCAAACAGAGGTTTCCGGAATACACTGCGCCGGGTTTTCTTTATAGAAAAGTTGCATAATGTCACGGGCATCGTGCTGCTTTCACTTGCTGCTGTGCTTATTGCTTTTGTAGTATCAGCCGGCGGAATTGTGGGAGGGATTCTTTTCATAATGGCAGTTGCCATTTTTCCAATCCTGTACTGCATCGTAATGCGGCCTGAATTTGGTATGCTGGTGCTCATTGTAATGGCGTTTTTGCTTTTTGTAATAGCACAGTTGGGCGTTGAAGGTCCAATAGGCACCATGATGGACGCCTTGCAATTGTTACTGATTCTGGGCATGCTGATCAAAATGAAAAAGGAGAATATAAAATCTCCTTTTAAAAGCCCCATTACTATGGTGATTATTATGTGGCTGGTGTATAATGTGCTGGAATGTGTAAATCCTGAAGCATCTTCAAGACTTGCATGGTTGTATACAGTGCGTACCACGGCTGTTGTAACCTTTTGCTATTTTGTGTTTACTTACAATATCCGCTCGGTTAAGTATATCAGGCTGGTATTTTGGGTATGGCTCGTGTTATGTTTTATTGGTGCGGCTTATGGCTTTAAGCAGGAGTATATTGGCTTCAATCAGCATGAGCTGGCTTACCTTGCCCAGCCGGGCATAGCCGACCTGCTTTTCATCGACGGGCATTGGCGTAAGTTTTCCATTTTTTCAGATCCTGTGGCTTTTGCCTACAATATGTCAATGGCTATCATCTTCGTCATTTGCGCAGTAACGATGAAGATGAGCCTCTGGAAAAAGGTTGGCTTATTGATACTGGCCGGGGTTTGTTTTGATTCGATGCTGTTTTCGGGTACACGTGGCGCTAATGTATTGGTACCCGCGGCCTTGGTGCTTTTTGCCATATTAAAGTTCAATAAGCGAATATTGCTATTTGCCTGTTTTGCAGGTTTTATAATGGTGGTATTGATATTTATCCCTACATCAAATCCAAACTTGCAGCGTTTCCAAACGGCATTCAGGCCAAACAATGATGCCTCTTACAACCTGCGTAAGATGAACCAGAAAAGGATACAGCCATATATTGTAGCCCATCCCTTAGGCGGCGGTTTAGGGGCAACGGGCGTATGGGGCGTACGTTTTGCACCAAATTCGTACCTGGCGCATTTCCCGCCGGATAGCGGCTACATCAGGGTTGCCGTAGAGGAAGGTTGGATAGGCCTGTTGGTTTTTTGCCTGTTCATGTTTGTGGTGATTAAAACAGGCATCGATAATTTTTATAAGATCAAAGATCCTGAGCTGAAAACGTATTGCCTTGCCGCGACGCTGATCGTGTTTGCATATAATCTGGCAAATTTCCCGCAGGAGGCATTAGTGCAGTTTCCTTCCAATATAATGTTTTATTTTTGGGCTGCATTGATCAACATAACGCTTAAGCTTGACATCGAAAAGGAGAAGGAAAAGGCAAAAGCTTTGGAGCCGGTTGTAATTGCTGCGTAACAATAAAATGAATATATCGGTATAACACTCAATCATGCCCCACAAAGGAACGCTGCTGCCCATATTCATTTTTAGTAACATGCGCTATGATAGCCCTATCGAGGCTACATCGCTTTTCCTGGCCCGCAGTTTGGCTCGAAACAGGGAGGTTTATTATATCCAATATCCCTACACCATCAGGGATTACATGCGGGATAAGGATTCCCCAAAGTTCGCTTCTATAAAAAGCAGTTTTTTCAGCGCATCAAAAGCAGTTTTGGATACGGAAATTCCTAATCTTAAAAAAGTTATCCTGCCTATTGTATTGCCCATTAATTTCCTTAGCGAGGGAAAGACCTATCGTCGCATATTAAAAATGAATGAGCGGAGTATTGTGCAGCGCATCCGGTCAGTATTGAAAAGCCGGAATATCGACCATTTCGTGTTTATCAATTCTTTTAACTTTCATTATCCCGGCATTGGCAAAGCTCTAAAACCCGATCTGGATATTTACCAATGCGTCGACCCGATGATCACGCCGTATGATATGAAGCACGGCATTGTTTCAGAACTCCAGCTGGTTAAGGAAAGTGATATGGTGATCTGCACAGCACGGGCATTGTACGAGGAGAAGATCAAAATAAACCCCAAAACTTATTTTGTGCCGAATGCTGCCGATATCTCGCATAGCTCAAAAGCATTGGAAACTGATTTGCCGCTGCATCCGCTATTAATAGAGTATAAAAAACCGATCATAGGTTATTTTGGAAGCATTGAACGCAGGATGGATTATGACCTGCTTCAAAAAGTGATCACTGCAAATCCGGATAAAAGCTTTGTATTTGTAGGGCCAATGTACAGGGAGCATCTGCCGGAATGGTTCTTAAACAGTCCCAATGTGCATTTACCCGGACCTGTACCATATAATGAAATGCCATCGATGTTAAAGGGATTTGACATCACCATCATTCCTTTTAAGAAAGACGAAGTAAGCGCCACTATTTTCCCGCTGAAACTATTTGAATATTTAGGCGCCGGAAAACCTGTGATTATTACCGACTTTAACCCTGATCTGAAAGATTATACAAAAGACGCCGTGGAGATTTGCAGTAATGCAGATGAATTCTCTGCTGCTATCAATAATATTCTTCAAAATGACACACCCGAAAAACAAGCTTACCGATTGGAGGTGGCGCAACAAAATACCTGGGATATCAGGGCCGATGAAATTGCCGGTATAATTGAAGCCTGGCTTTCAGGTAAATAGCCTTATTTATTATAGGTCAGCTATTTATGTTTTGGATGTGTTATGTATTCCCATGTGTGTGCAACGTTACGATACACAGTCCGTGCAATATAAACTAAGAAGTTATCGCTTTGCCTGAGATTACTGCGTTTCATGGTGCTGGGTTCATCCGAAGAGTTTACCTGGTCGAACAATCCTTTGTAGTCATCATAAAACAAGGCTTTGCCTTTATTCTTCAGGAATGATTGCGCCATCAGGAATTCTGTCCTGTCACCTTTAAGGCCTTCAGCATAACGGCCAAATTTTTGAAAGAAAGTAGTACGCCGCAAATGGGGATGATCGCTATATACGTGGAATTTGCGATGTCCGGGTTTCCAGATACCAAATTTCATATCAGAAAACCCTTTTTTATAGGGCTTTAGATATGGATACTTAAAGTAAGCATAGAAGCGAACCAGATCCAGCGTTTTACGCTTCTCCATAAACTCCAGCGCATCAGCCAGGTGTTCCGCATAGCCGGGAAACGGATCAAAGTCTTCCTGTACATATAAGGTATAGGGCGTATTAACAGCATCCTGACCTTTATTGATATTGTTACCAAGACCCTTGTTAACCGGGGTAGTAACCAGCCTGAAATGATGGGGGCCGGACATTTCCTTTAACCTTTCCTGGTGCTCGGGTTTGCTGCCATCGTCAGAAACGACAATATCACCAAACTCAATTTCCTGGTCGCTGAAGGCTTTCAGAAGCCTTTCAAGCGACTGGCTGCGGTTATAGTGGGTGATCAATAATGTTATAGCATCAAATTTTTTCATAAAAATGCCGGGGTACTGCTAATATTTTTTAAAGAGATACTCATATGTCCATTTGGCCAGCTTAAATTGCAGGTATGCTGCTCTTATAGCCAATGCAGCAGGATTTTTGCTTTCGCGCCAACCTGCACGGCCCATAGTGCTTGGCTCGTCGGACGAGTTTTTCTGATAGAACAGATCGTTAAAATTATTATAGAAAAGACCTTTGCCTTTCTTTTGTACAAATGCCAAAGCCATGCGAAATTCAGTCAAATCGCCCTTTATACCTTCCGGGTAACGGCCAAATTTCTCCGTAAAATCACTTCTTCTCAAATGCGGGTGATCACTGTAAACGTAGAATTTTAAATGATTATTTGAAAGAAATCCGGGTTTAAATAACATTTCGAAATAGCCTTTACCATAATGCTTTAAATATGGGTATCTAAAGTAAGCATAGAAGCGAATAATATCTATGGATGCATCGGTATTCATAAACTCTACTGCATCTTTAAAGTGCTCCAGGAAAGCTTCTTTAGGCTCAAAATCTTCCTGTACATAAAGCGTTAAAGGCGTATTTACAGCATCTTGCCCTTTGTTTATATTATTGCCTAAACCACGATTAACCGGGGTAGTGACCAGCCTGAAATTATATTTATCTTTAATTCTATGCAGCTTGTCAAGATGTTCAGGCTTACTGCCATCATCCGAAACCACGATATCGCCAAAACGGATATGCTGGTTAATAAAAGTCTGCAGCAAACGTTCCAGCGATGCGCTGCGGTTGTAATGTGTGATGAGTAAAGTAATATCTTCGAAATGGGTATCGTTTATATCCATATTAAGCTAATATCCTCAAAAATACAATCATATTATAAATTTGTTGTTATATTCATCAAGTACCCTATTTTTGTGTCCGTATGCCGTCTAAAATAGTTGCCGTATTCCAAAATAAGCACTTTCTGTCACTATCCGGCAACGTGATCATGTCTGGCCTGGGCATGTTAAATATGGCATTACTTTATCGTTCACTCTCCATAAGCGATGCCGGTGTATGGGTCTATTTTATCAACACCTTAACACTTGTCGACAGCATGCGGTCAGGGTTTATCACTACCGCTTTTATAAAATTCTATGCCGGGTCAACTATTGAACGTGCCAATGCCGTGGCAGGCTCTGCATGGTTCATTGGCGGCTGTATAACCGGCATATTAGTCCTGGTAAACATTCCTTTCCTGTTCGTTCAGCACCTGATAGATAACCCGGGATATGTATTACTCATCAAAATGTTCTCAATATGCTTTGTATGCATGTTCCCCTGGTTTATTGCTACCTGCGTTGTTACGGCCGAACAACGTTTTGACAAGCTTTTATACATACGCTTTGTAAACGTTGGTGGTTTTACTATCTATATCATCCTGCTCATCATATTTAAGCGGATAAATGTTACCTCGGTAGCATATGCCTACATTTTCTCGCATTTTGTTACCAGCATTTTTTGTCTTGTGAAAGGTTGGGCGCGTTTCAGCACATTTGGTAAACGTACCTGGGAAAACATAACAGAACTGTACCATTTTGGCAAATACAGCCTTGGCACATCCCTCAGCGCCAACCTATGGGCTTATTCGGATAGCTTTATGCTGGAAACTTTGATTGGGGGTAAAGCCGGTTATGCCGCCATCGCTATTTTTAACCTTGGTCAGAATTTGATGCAGACTGTGGAGATATTGCTACGCAGCTTCGCGGCTACTGCTTTACCGTCACTGGCAGCTGCTTTCAACCGCAATGAAGAAGATAGCGTGATCTATATCATGAAAAAGTATATTGGGATGATCACTTTCATGCTGGTGCCGATCATTATTTTCGGCTGGCTGCTGGCCGACCTGCCGATCTATATCATAGGTGGTGGTAAATACCTGCATTCATCCGCGGCGAATGTGTTCCGTATTTTATTGGCCTTTGCGATAATTACACCTGCCGACAGATTTTTTGCACTAACGATAGATGTGATCAACAGGCCGAAAATAAACTTCTACAAGCTGCTGGTGATGCTCGCCACAAATATCATCTTCAATTACATCGGATTATTAATATTCCCTAATGCTTATGGTGTAACGCTTACCACGTTTGCACCGATACTGGTTGGATTGCTGGTAGGGTATTTTGCGCTAAATAACTGGCGCAAATTCTCGTTCTGGGATACCTATGTGGTTGGCTGGCGCGAAACAAAGCTGGCTTTGATAGGTATAAAACAGAAATTTCTCGCCAAAGGGTAGGGTCAAATTAAAAGTTTAGCGTAACGGTAAATTTATTGGCTTTAGTTTGCACATTATAATGGTAAACGAATTTATCTGCCGCTTTTGTGATAATAATAAGGCCGAAATGTTCTACTATTTTCTCCACTGCGTCCAGGTCGCCCATTGTACTTTCTTCACAACCAAAACGTATTGTATCTTTTCCTTCGGGGATGGCGTAAAGCGTATGCAGGATATCGTGGGTGATCGGTATCCGGTTTTCAGATGAATTGGCATAGGAAATGAGCGATAACGGCATACCATGATCGGTTTTGGTGATCACAATGCTATTATCCTCCACGGCGATATCTACCAGCGTATAGCGGCTAAAGGAATGCTTTAGCGCGTTGGTAAGCAGCTCGGTAAGGATTATCTTTGATTTAAACAGCAAATTAATGGCAGGCACATTTGCAACCAGGTTGTCGTTTATAAACTCAAGCATCTGCTTCAGCGCAGATGTGAGGTTATCACTGCCGGTTATAAATTCAAATTGCCTGGTCATCAGCGTAGGCTGTTTATATGGCCGAGGCCGCTTCCTGGTAGTCTCCATAAATTTTAAATACTTTATCAAGCCTGATCAGCAGCAGCAGCTCGTAAACATCCGGGCGCATGGCTGTAAGTATAACATCCAGCTTTTGCGCCATGGCGTGTTTTAATATAGCCACCAATGAACCTAAAAATGAACTATCTATATATTCAACACGGTTAAAATCAATTACAATATTTTTTTTATGACGATCGAGCAATTCCGTTACCTGTGTCTTAAACAGATCCGAGTTATCCAAATTAGCTTCGGAAATTTCAATCTCGATAAGTAAATGGCCCGGTGTATCCTTTAGTATTTTAATCATTTGTTAACTTATTTTGCGGATTTGTATTATGCTGCAATCATCAACCCGTAAACCGGTTAATGATTCAAAAAGTTCATTTTTTAAACTTTCAAAAGAATGATCGTTGTTCAATAAAGGTTTCAGGCTATTCATAAACTGGTTGTAATCGCTCTTTTTGCCACTGCCGGCAGAAAGATCGGTCATCCCGTCGGTAAAAATAAACAACCTGTCGTTATTTCCTAAACTAATCTGCTGTTCGGTGAAATTTCCATTAGCGAATAAACCAAGCAGCAAACCGTCTGAGCTAACACGTTTTAATTGTGATGTTTTAGCATCATAATGCAGCAACGGCAGATCTCCTGCACCTGAATAGCTGATCTGGTTAGTAGCTGTATCGATCATCAATAAAGAAAGACTCGATAACATGTCTTTTAATACATCATCAAGGCAAATTACTTCATTAACCTTCTGCAATATACTGGCCACGGAATAATCACCGCTATAAGCTCCAAACCGCACCGCAGCACGTACATAGCTCAAAAAGCTGAAGGTAAAAAACCAGGCCGTCCACTTTTTACCCATGATATCACCCAGTACAACAAATGTATGCGTGTCATCAGCATGGATAAAATCTATAAAATCACCGCCGGGGATATCCTGGTAGGGTTGATGCCAGAAATCGATATGAAAGCCTTTAATGTACGGAGTGCTATGCGGGATAGTGCGAACGTTGAGCGCTTCTGCTGCACGTTTTAACTCATTCTTTGATAACTCATGTTGTTTTTGAACGGTATAGATGATGTTGTTAAGTTTGGACACGATCACGTTTACGGGCGTGTCCTTCAATACATAATCAACCGCCTGCAGGCCAAGGCCTTTCACCATCAGTTCGTTATCTGATATATGGGTAAGAAAGATGAATGGGATATCCATCAAAGCCGCGTCAGCCAATAATTCTTCCCTGAACTGCAGTCCATTCATGGCAGGCATTTCATAGTCGGACAGAACAGCATCAGGGATATTGGTTTTTAGCAAAGTAAGCGCATCCGCAGCTGATTCAGCTGTAACGCATTCAAAACCGGCCTTCCTGAAAGCGCGCGACAGCATTTTCAGGAACAGCTGATTATCATCAACCAATAGTATTTTTTTTGTGATAGTGCTCATGTTCAATTTCTTCCTACCGGTTTCCGGATGATGGCCTTTATCAGGAAAAATATGCCGAACAATATAACCAATAATGAGATCAAATCCATAATGGTGATACCGTCATTTTGGTTAAAATAATAAATGGTGAACATTTCGAAAAACGGCGGCGCGGGCATGATGATCATACCCAGGCCAAGCGTGATCATGGTAATGCTGATAGCGAACAGTACCACCCGCGACATGCCTTCGCCAATCTTGACGCGTTTTTTACTTACCCGGCTATCAAAGCGATGATCGGAGAGGAGCGTGCTGAATCCGTCCAGTAATTCTTCGCGGGAAGCATCGATGCTACCGAGGTTTTGAAATGCCTCCACTTGCTCTGCCTGTATGCCCTGACGACGGATAGCGTTGTCGAATTTCTGCTTGTAAAGCTTTACGGTTTCGTTATCGAGGTGACTATTGGCTAGCAGGTTAACCAGTTCGTCTATTTTTTGGTTAATAGCTTCCTTATCTTCATCCGGTTGGTGAAAATTCTCAGCCTCTTTACGAATATTATTTTCGATACTCAATTGTAATCTTTACTTTTCTGCTGATCTTTAACGGACGCGTATACGTATAAATACAAACATGAACAGCGTTTCCATTATTACGGTGAACTTTAATCAAAGTTTAGTTACCGAGCAACTTTTGGCCTCGATCGATTCAACCAATAGCTATCCGAATATAGAGATAATTGTTGTAGATAATGGCAGCAAAATAAATAGTGTGCCTGAATGGAAAACGAAATATCCCGGTGTGAAATTTATCCGTTCTGAAAAAAACCTGGGCTTTGCCGGCGGGAATAATGTTGGTGTAAAAGACGCCACAGGTGAATACCTGTTTTTTGTTAATAACGACACCGAGTTTACAGACGGATTAGTGAAAACGCTGGTTGATCTGATGGATCAGCACCCGGAAGTAGGGATGGTGTCGCCCAAGATCAGATATTTTGATGAACCGGATACGCTGCAGTACGCAGGTTATACGCCGATGAATTATTATACCTGCCGCAACGCTACCATTGGTCAGTTTGAAAAGGATAACGGCCAGTATGATCATACTACAGGCCAGACCGGTTATGGGCATGGGGCGGCAATGATGGTTCGGCGTGAGGCAATTGATAAAGCAGGTTTGATGGCCGAAAATTTCTTCCTGTACTATGAAGAAATGGACTGGTGCGACCGGATTAAGAAAGCGGGCTACCAGGTTTGGGTTGAGCCGCGGGCGCTGATCTATCACAAAGAGTCGGTATCAGTTGGTAAGGATAGCGCTTTAAAGGAATATTTCATGAACCGTAACCGCATATTGTTCATCCGCCGTAATGCGCCGTTTCACGCTAAGCTCATATTTTATGTTTATTTTATGTGCCTGGTGGCGCCGAGAAATATATTAGCTTATCATCAAAAAAATTATAAAGGATTTACCGGCTGGCTTTTCAAAGCAATATGGTGGAACTTTACAAACAGTACTAACAGCAGCAAATTAGGTTACCCGCTCAATTAACATATGGAATTTTTACTCTGGTTCAGTTTATTTATCGCTTTCTACGCTTTTTTCGGCTATGGCATTTTATTGTTTATTATTATTAAGATAAAACGTGCTATAAAAGGCAAACCCGTTTTGCCGGTAGTGATGAAAGATGATCTGCCAACCTGTACACTAATCGTTGCAGCATATAACGAAGAGGGTGTAATGGATGAAAAGATAAAGAACAGCCTTGAGCTGAATTATCCAAAAGGAAAACTTGAATTTGTATTTATAACCGATGGCTCGACAGACAGCACAGCGAACATTGTAAAAAAGCACCAGGAAATAAGGCACATGCACAGCGATGAGCGTAAAGGCAAGATTGCCGCCGTACATCGTGCTATGGATACGGTTAACAGCGAGGTAGTTGTGTTTACCGACGCCAATACATTTTTAAATACCGATGCCATCGTAAACATCTGCCGCCATTACAGCGATGCAAAAGTAGGCGCCGTAGCAGGAGAGAAGCGGGTTTATGCCGAAGCAGGCAATGCAACGGCTGGCGAGGGTTTTTACTGGAAATATGAATCGAAGCTAAAAGCCTGGGATTCGGAACTGTATTCGGTTGTTGGTGCGGCGGGGGAGTTATTCAGCATCAAGACGGCATTGTATAGACCTGTACCGGCAAATACTATTTTGGATGATTTTATGATTTCGTTGCTGGTGGCTAAGGATGGCTATCGTGTGATCTATGAACCAGAGGCTTTCGCGACAGAAAGCGCATCGCAAAACGTTACGGAAGAGTTGAAACGAAAGATCCGGATAGCAGCGGGCGGCCTGCAATCTATTGTTTGGCTGAGGGCATTGCTCAACCCATTTCCGAACGCAATACTCACATTTCAATATGTAAGCCATCGCGTATTAAGGTGGACTGTTGTGCCTTTTTTTATGCTGCTGGCTTTGCTTATTAATTTGATTATTGTGTTTAGCGGCAGTATTTCGCTTACTTATCAATTGCTGCTGTTGGCGCAGGTTGGCTTTTATTTACTGGCCATTTCGGGTTGGATTTTGGAGGAGCGAAAGATCAAGATCAAAATATTTTTTATACCCTACTATTTTTGCATGATGAACTACGCTGTGGTGATGGGGATTTTCCGTTACCTTCGCGGTAAGCAAAGTGCGGTTTGGGAAAAAGCTAAAAGACAGTAACTTATGTCGCTAAAAGATAAAATAAAAGGCAATCCCGGATTAAAAAAGTTTGTGCACTGGACATTGGTGAGCGATGCCCGGCCGCGGCTTTGGGTAAAGCTTTTCATCAACCCATTCGTACACAAACGGGGGAGTGGCTCAACCATACGAAGGGTGAGGCTTGATGTATTGCCGTTTAACAAATTCGATATCGGCAGAAAAACCACCATCGAAGATTTCAGCGTAGTTAATAATGGCGTAGGTGATGTGTTGATCGGTGATAATACGCTCATCGGTATGAGCAATGTGATCATTGGCCCGGTAACGATAGGCAGCAATGTCATCTTTGCACAGCATATTGTTCTCAGCGGTCTTAATCATGAATACCGTGATATTAACGTACCAATCGTCAATCAAAAAGTAACAGTAGCGCCAATTGTAGTTGAGGATGATTGCTGGATTGCCGCCAATTCTGTGATCACTTCAGGCGTAACTATCGGCAAGCACAGCGTAGTTGCAGGCGGATCGGTAGTCACCAAAAATGTGCCGCCATATTCGGTAGTAGCCGGTAATCCTGCAAAAATAATCAGGCAATATGATGCCAAAACAGGGAACTGGGAACGAATTTAGTGAGCACTAATTGTTCTAATTAAAGCGAATTTCACGAATAACGACAATCAAATTCGTGAAATTCGTGGTATTAATTCGAATAATTTGTGTGTTTTTATTATACGTTTTCCTTCTGCAACAGCGCCGGGATGGTTTTAAAGATCAGCTTCAGATCATTTGCCAGGCTGTGATTTTGGGCGTACATGTTATCCAGCATCAGTCGTTCGTCTTCGCTCATATCACCTTTACCGCGTTTTTCAACCTGCCATAAGCCTGTTATACCTGCAGGCGCGGCAAAACGTAAAGCGTATTTATCAGTGGTCAATTTTTCAGCTTCGTATAATGGCAACGGGCGGTTACCAACAATACTCATATTGCCGATAAACACATTCCATAATTGCGGCAACTCGTCAATACTCAGGTTACGGATCACGTTGCCCACTTTGGTTATGCGCGGATCATCCTTTATTTTAAAGAATGCCGATCCGCTATTGGTTTTACGCGAATCGATGAATTGCTTTTCGCACCATTTTACTTTATCAGCATACAGCGGGAACTGGCATTTACCGTAAGAAAGACAATCGTTACATAATACGCCCGTATTGTTTTCCTTTTTGTCTTCAGATGCTCCGGCATCAATATTGTACTGGTTAAGGTGCTTCAGGTCTTTTAAACGGCTATCCGCATTCACGTACATCGACCGGAATTTGTAAAACTTAAACACTTTGTAACCTGTGCCTACACGGTAAGAGTAATAAAAAGCCGGCCCTCGCGATTCCAGCTTTATCAATATATAAACCGCTAAAAACACTGGCGAAAGGCATAAAAGCGTCAATCCCGAAAAGAAGATATCAAATGCACGCTTTCCGAATGGCGTCTTATAATTCCCGGCCGATTGGTTATGCAATTTCTTTTGCAGGTCGCCCCAATGTTCTATTAAGAAATTGGTGCGTATTTCAAGGTTATTAAGATTGACTGGACGAAGAAAAAAATCGGTAATACCGGCGCTGAGCGCTATTTTACGAAGGTTTTTGTCAAGGTGCTTACCCACAAGCAGGATAGGGATACGTGGTTTTTTCTTTGATTTTAGGGCATCTATCAGGTTAACGCCGTATTTCCCGAGCACGTCACTTTTAGAAATTATGGCTACTGCATTAAACTTCTTTTCGTCCCAGGCATCAAACATTTCATCATCACTATTGAAATTAATAAGCTGCCTGCCATGAAAATTGCATTGGGTAGTCAGTTCTTCATACAACTCATCGTCCGCGCGAAGCAATAAAATTACTTGGTTATTGTAAGGGGTAACGTCGCTCATAAAATTAATTGTACTTAACTATCCTTCGCAAAATCACCCTTACACGCGCCTCAAGCTCCACGGGGTTGAATGGCTTAACAATATAATCGTCGGCCCCGCTGTTGAGGCATAAGATCCTTTTTTCTGAACTATCCTCGCCGGATACGATGATCACAGGTATATTCTTAAAAAAATCACTTGCCTGCAGCTGGCCCAATAGTTCAAGACCGTTTAATTTTGAAATGTTAAGATCGGATATGATAAGATCGGGGATGTTGCCGTTTTGCATTGTAGCAAGGGCGTCCATACCGTTAACGCACACACTGGTTTCATATTTGTTCCCCAGGAATTCATTGAGGATCAATTGCATGTATACGTCATCCTCAACAATAAGGATCTTGATCTTATTCGCGGTCGTTGAAATCATAGAATATCGTAAGGACGAAGCTAAAATACTTAAATTAGTTAAAATACACTACTATTTTATTATAATTTTTAACCCCCATAAGTGCTATTATTAATAGTTTTGAAATATATTGGCGCATATTTTAACAAGTAATTAATTTTAATATTTATACGTTATTTTCGACCACTTGTTGGCGGATAATTAATTTATATATTTAACGTATTGACAACCAAATAATAAAAGATATAATGAATAATACCAATAATAAGCCATACGACCTGACCGAAATAAAAGCGATGTGTGATGACAATATTTCATTCCTGGAAAAGTTGGTAGCTGTTTTTATGGAAACCCTTCAAGCCGAGCTTGCCAACGTAAAACAAGGCGCTGCTGAGGGCGACTGGGACATGGTTGGCAAAGCCGCACATAAAATAAAACCCTCGCTTATTCATTTCAGCATTACTTCGTTAAAAGATGTAATATTTGGCTTAGAGCATTATGAAAACAGCGATCCTGTACATTTAAAAACTTTGGTTGTCAAACTCGAGGAAGTAATAAACGATGTACTGGTAAACCTGAAAGCTGAATTCCCGGGGGCGGCCTGAACCTACTTAATATTTAATATCCTTTTTACGCGCTTTACGGTGCCTTTAACCAGGCCGCCATCAATTTGTATGCGTCGGTCCGTCGTCCAAACAATTGCTTTGGGGCTGGTTACCTGGTAAAGTTTGCCAAAACCTTTGTTTTTCAGCTTAAGGGCAAGGTAGCCGTCTTCGTTGCTACCTACAGGATGGTCAAATCCATCAACCTGCAAACCCTGTTCACGCCTGAAACCTGAATTAAAACCATAAACATTAACTGCCTCTATCCGGAAGTGTTTGTTATACCATTTGCTAAAATCAGACAGGTATTCATAAAAAAAATACGTAAAACGACCTGTTTTACCTACCGGGATGAACGAAAAGCGGCCGTAAGTTATGGCCACATTATCATGTTCAGCCAACGGTTTTATCATTTCCTCTATCCAATCTTTTGGGTAGATGGTATCGGCATCGGCATTTAAAATGTATTTGCCTTTGGCATGGCGCAAGCCGCAATTACGGGCAGGTGTGATGCCTTGCGTAGCTTCGAGTATGCAATTTACGCCACATGCTTGTACTATGCGCTCGGTATCGTCTTTTGAGTTATTGTTGATCACGTTGATCTCAACAGACCATTTGGTAACGTTATTACAAAGCGATGAAAGCGTTTGTGCTATAGTGGCTTCCTCGTTATAGGCAGGGATAGAAACGGTGACATCCGGCTCGCCCTTCAGTAATTTTGAATACGCCGTTTTTACTGCTGCAAGCTCGGTATCAGTATAAACTTTGCTGTCCAGGTAAGTGCGAATGTATGGGGGTATAGCTAAAGGGCGCATAACAATTGCAACAATTTCTACAAATATGGTTTATTTCTGCTACGTTATTACCGCTGAAAACCTATAGTTTTAAATATTTTAATTTTTTTTAATAAATAAAGCAACCTTTATATTCTTCATTTCGTGATAGGGGTAATTATAGCGATATTTACGTAAGCGATAATAAACCTACATGGGCGAAGAAGAATTACATCAACTTATTAGTGGGTGTTTGAAGCAGGACAGGAAGTGTCAGAAATTGCTGTATAAGGCATTTTACGGCTTCTCCATGGGTATATGCTTGCGTTACGCCGGTAACAGGGACGAGGCTGCTGAGGTGATGAACCAGGGATTTTTTAAAGTTTTTACACGCATTGAAAGTTATGATGCCGCAAAACCTTTTAAAGCATGGCTAGGCCGTATAATGGTAAACACTTCTATCGATTTTTACCGCTCTAATTTAAAGATGGCTTACGCCGACGATCTGGAAAAAGCCGAACACATTAGCGATGGTGATTTTGCCGACAAGAATATCCGCTACGAGGATATATTGGCTATGGTGCAAAAGCTGCCGCAGGCATACCGTACTGTTTTTAACCTTTTTGCAATAGAAGGCTATACACACGAGGAAATTGCCGAAATGCTGAACATCAACATCGGTACATCAAAATCAAACCTGCACAAGGCAAGGCAAAAGCTAAAAGTGATGATTCAGGAGGCTGATGATATGGCCGACAAAAAAAGATACAATAGTGGTGGAATGAACGTGAATTCGATTGTGGCCATGAATGGCACTAATATGAACGGCATTCTGATCAATAAAAATACTTGGGGTTAAAATGGAGAAGGATAAAGAATTAGATAACTTATTTAAACGCGGATTCGACGATCCGGGGCATCAGCCTGATTTCAGGGATGATGACTGGGAGGCGATGGAATCTATGCTCGACGGTAATAAAAAGCGGGCAGGTATTGTTTATTGGCTGCCGATACTGGGCGCCGTGGCTGCTATGTTGCTGATAGCATTTGGCTTGTGGATGTTTATGCATAAAACTCCTGAAAACCAACAGACTGTAAAAAATCGTATATCACCCAAAGATACTTCGAATACAAAGCAAAGAAATCCCGGTATAAGCGACGGCTCCATTCAGCGTAATGAAAAAATTTATGCAAGTACCCAGAGTAAGGTAGAATCTGCAGTGCATACTGCCGGCAGAGATACTATCAGCCCGGCTACAGTTGCAAATAATACCAGTTATAGCCATAAAGGCCAGCCTACAGTTATCCCATCCGCTGGTGGAGGCCGCCGCGATACTACCGGGCCAGTTTCAGAGCAGCCTTTTAGTGTAGCTCAGCCCGGGGGTAGAGAAATACTGGCGTCTATATCTTCAACACCAACGTTCAGTTCACAAAGCCGTAAAATTGATACCATTGAGCCTAAAGATGTACAAGCAAAGCAAAATTATGGCGATCTGGCTTTTAATCGTGAAAAAGCAAATGCTGCTGCATCAAGAGGATATAAGCCACAATTTGCTATAACCGTATTAGGCTCATCGGATCTGAATGGCTTAAATTCATTTTCGCAAAGCAAAGTAGGTACAAACTTTGGTGCATTGTTTTCAGCGGGTATATTTAACAGATTGACGGTTAGTATAGGCGCCGTTTATTCGTCAAAACCATATCTTACCAATTTTGATAACTATCGTGGCTCATTCAAGTTCCCGAACACACCTGCAACCGTTAGCGCAGACTGCCGCATGATAGATGTGCCATTGAACCTTGATTACAGTCTTTATAATAAGCACCGTAATAAGTTCTCTGTTGGTACAGGGTTATCATCATACCTGATGTTCCATGAAAATTATAACTATAGCTATGGCGCTTATGGAAACGGCCCGGCTTCATATAGCGTACCAAGCCCCGGCAAGTACTATTTGAGTATATTGAACCTACAGGCAACCTACCAAAGGCAGATCAACTCGAGATTGGGCCTGGATGTTCAGCCTTATGTTAAATTGCCGCTTTCGGGAGTAGGATTGTATGATTCCAAATTGCAATCAACAGGCGTGGCCGTTGGGTTAACCTGGAGCCTTGGCAATCACTGATAAAAACTTAATGTTCGTAAAATTGGGGTAATAGAGAAAGCGGCTCGTTGTGGCCGCTTTTTCGTTTTTGCGTAACTGCTATAAGATGAATATCAGTTAATTGACTTTAATTTCAGATAACTTTTCCAAAGGAAGTAGGAGAGCAGGAAAAGTATTAAAAATACAATCGGCATAATTATATTTATTACAGGATCACCAACGACTGTATGCGACCATGTTGCACAAATAAGACTGATGATGAAACCGGCGTAAGCCCATTCTTTAATGGCCCGGTAACGGGTTTGTATAAGGCATATCGCGCCAATGATTTTTGCTACGCCATTAATGTCGAGCAAATAAACGGGATAACCGAGATGGGTAACCCCTTTTACACCGGCGGCCTGGTGCGTTAAACCGCCAAATGCGTCCATTAACGAGAATAATACTAACAGAATAGTTAACACCCAATAAACGATAGTGATTGTTTTTGAACTCATAATCTTACTCGATCTATAATAAAATTTCGCATTCGTAACCGTCAGCCATTACCAGGTCGGCGATTTTGAAGGGACAAATACCATCACCTTCAACCCGGAGGATATTATCGCAATCCTCCAGATCGAAATTGACATTGCTTCCGGGGAAATTTTCTTCCAGTTTTTTAATAACTGGTTTTGTTTGTCCTTTGTATTTGATATTTGTCTTAAAAACCTCAACCATAACATTTAGCATTAGGTTAAACACAATTGTAACGACAAGTATTATTCTTCTCGTAACACCAGGCTGTTACCATCCGGATCGTAAAAGGTTGCAAATTTGCCCCATGGGGTTGGGTCGATGTTATCTATTTCAACACCTTTCGCCTTCAGGTCTGCAACATCCTTTTCAATATCATAAGTACGAACAACCAATCCCTGTGATGATCCCGGAGCGCTTTTACTAAACCATGTTACAAGCGTGATTGAAGTAGTTTGGCCTGGCAAGCCTAATTGTACCCACTTTGAACCGTTGCCCATATCCGATTCGATAATAAGCTCGAAACCAATGTTTTGGTAAAACGCTTTTGATTTTTCCTGGTCGCTGACAGGGATAGATACCACTTCTAAGAATTCCATAATTTTTTAAGTTTTAGTGTAAGTTGATATGTGATAATATTCTTTTCAATTGATGAATATGCCTTGTGGAGTGATACACAATAAAATGCGCAACCTCCGTGCGGGTAAGATGCCCCATCATCGGTAGTTCCATGCCAGTACAAGTGCGAGACATGTCTGCGTCAGGAATGATCTCATTCAGCCGTTCCAATAAACGATCCAATGTATCCAGCTGCTCTTGTTTGTCATAATCTATAGCAGGCGGGATAATGAAATCAGGTGACTGCATTTTGATATCGAAATTGAGGAAAGCCGCCTTTAAATTAGCGACATGAAGATCGGGCAGTCGTTCAGTTTCAGTATCAGGGCCTGCTAAAAGAGCAGTAAAAGCAGATACAGAAAGGATAACATGCTGCCCAACCTGGCCGGGCGTCCAACTGCCTTCATAGGGGATTTCGTTAAACTCGTCATCGTCAAATGCGGCCAACGTTTCTATGAAATCTTCTAAGGTCTCATTAATTCCCGCTAAAACTTCTACTGTGTTCATATATTGTTTTTTGATAAAGAAAGCATTTTAATATGATTATAATATTATTTCTATCCAAAAGTATAAACTGCGCTAATTATACAGAATGGTAAAAAACGACAAGTTTAGGGGCATTTGCGACAAATTGTTTAAGTTTACCATAATCAAATTATAAACTGACCATGATAGAAACGGGCCTTTTAGTAACTAAACAGCACAGGCTGCTTAGTATTGCTGCCATATTGGATGTTTTCGATACGGTGAATAAGTTCGTAAAGAACGCAGGCGGATCGGATGCGTTTAAGATCAGCCTGATCACCGCGGGCGACGAGCAATCTATGGAGGGTTATACGCTGGAATCCATACGTACATCAGCACAAAAAAAGCTGATATTGATACCTGCTTTCAATACCGAAAATATGCAAGGTGCAATTGCCGACAACCAGGATTATTTACCATGGATAGTTAACCAATACCAAAATGGGGCAGAGGTGGCAACCTTTTGCACAGGAGCATTCCTGCTTGCCGCAACCGGGTTACTAAATGGTAAGATTGCCACCACTCACGTAGATTCATGTAATGGATTTGCTATTGCGTTCCCCGCCGTGAAATTAAAGTCGGATAAAACGTTAACGGAGGATGGCAGGTTATACACCAGCGGCGGCGCTACTTCAACCTTCCATTTATTGCTGCACCTGGTACAGAAGTATTGCGGGAAAGATATGTCTGTAAAAATTGCCAAATTCTTCGCCATCGATATGGATCGGGATAACCAGTCTTACTTCAGTACATTTCAGCCCGCGCGTGACCATACCGACGAGCTTGTAGCATCGGCACAGCAAAAGATAGAAAGCAGTTATAGCGAAGCCGGCACTATTGAGGAGATCATAAAAGATATTCCTGCCAGTCGCCGTAATATAGTACGCAGGTTTAAGCACGTTATAGGCATTACACCGATAGAATATTTACAGCAGACGCGTATTGAAGCCGCAAAGAAGTTACTGGAGCAAACCGACAAGCAAATGAGCGAGGTGATCTATTATTCCGGCTATAACGATCCGAAGGCATTCAGGAAGATATTTCGTAAATCTGTAGGGATGACGCCCTCTGAATATCGTGAGAAGTTCCAGGTGAATTAAGTAGGCTAAAGGTGAAAGGTAAGAGGTAAAAGGAAAAATAAAAACGTAGCTTAACGATTTTATAAGCCATACTTATGATCTACCTTTTACTTAAACCCTTAACCTTTTACCTTTTTTAAAAAAATGTCCAATTTTGAAATAGCCGGTCGTCATTGAGGTATAAATCAAAAAACTTAACATCATGAATGAATTCGCATTAATTTTCAGAAACGAGGAGAACCCTGACGTGCAGTTCTCACCGGAGCAAATGCAAGGTATTTTAGGCCAATGGCGCAATTGGATAGGCGGTATTGCCGCACAAAACAAACTGGCGAATCCAGGCAATCGCTTAGGAGTTGAAGGCGCCGTGATCCGTAAAGGTGGGATTGTAACTGATGGCCCTTATGCCGAGATCAAAGAAATGCTGACGGGCATATTAGTGGTACGTACTGAAACACTTGAGGAAGCAGTTGAATTGGGCAAGGGCTGCCCGATATTCAGTGCAGGTGGTAGTGTTGAAGTACGAATTGTTATACCAACCACCATGGAGTAATTTAAGAGCCCCTTAGCCGGGGCTTTTTTTATGGAAACAGAAGAACAACTTATACCACACTTATTTCGTACCGAATACAGCAAAATTGTAGCCGTACTGGGCCGGTTATTTGGCTTTGAGCACATTGAAACGGCAGAAGATATTGTGAGCGATACCTTTATGCTGGCCGCCGAAACCTGGGGGCAAAAAGGTTTGCCGGCTAATCCGGCAGCATGGCTGTATACGGTTGCCAAAAACAAAGCAAAAGACCACCTTAAGCGTAATACGATATTTAATAATAAAGTTGCTGTTACGCTTCAGCAGAACGCAGCGGAAGCTTACGAAACGGAAATTGATCTGTCAGGTAAAAACATAGCCGACAGCCAGTTGCAAATGATGTTTGCCATTTGCAACCCAATAATTCCAACCGAGGCGCAGATAGGTTTGTCATTACGCATACTTTGCGGGTTTGGTATCGAGGAAATAGCGGATGCTTTCCTGACGAACAAAGAGACGATCAATAAACGCCTGTTCAGGGCGAAAGAGAAATTGCGGCATGAGCATGTAAAAATTGAAATGCCTGCAACGGTAGAATTAAATAATCGACTTGATACGGTGCTTACCACATTGTATTTATTATTTAATGAAGGCTATTATTCGCGATCACAAAATATATCGCTGCGCAAGGATCTGTGTCTTGAAGCGATGCGGCTAACTTACCTTTTAACAGGAAATGCCGTCACTGTGCAACCGCCTGTATATGCTTTACTGGCATTAATGTGCTTTCACGCCTCGCGTTTCGAGGCACGAACCGGGCAGCAAGGCGAATCTATTCTTTATGGAGAGCAGGATACTTCACTTTGGGATAAAGAGCTCATTGCAAGGGGACAGCAATATTTAAATAAAGCTTCCACCGGGGTGCAATTCACCAAATATCATGTTGAAGCCGCTATCGCTTTTTGGCATACCCAAAAGGTCGACTCACAACAAAAATGGGAGAGTATATTACAGTTGTACAATACCTTGCTGATATTGGAATATTCCCCCATAGCTGCATTGAACCGTACATACGCGCTTTCGAAAGCAATAAATAAAGAGTCGGCGATCATAGAAGCGGAGAAATTGAAACTTGATGATAATCACCTGTATCATTGCCTTTTAGGATATTTATATACAGATATTGATGATGGATCTGCGTTAAATCATTTTGAAAAAGCTTTAAAGCTGGCTAAAACTAAACCGGACAAAAAGCAAATAAAGCTATATATTAAACAATTAGCTGAGCATACTGCAAAAACAAATTAGCGTTCTTGTTGTAATATTTTCTATAAGCCAAATCATATGTTAACGCCCGCCCAAATAAGTATTGTACAACCTGATGAGTCGCTAAGAAAGATCATTATTGAGCCCATTCTGGAACGGGAGGGGAGCGGACTGGTGGATACCGGTGTTTACAAAATATATAAGGATGCCTTTGGCGACGAAACCACGCTGATCACCGAGCCACGTGAACGAGAAGCGAACGACGACCTTGACGATAAAAATAATCCGGATTACCTTGGTAGAATAATCCTCGTAGATGGTTCACTATGGAGTTATGACGGTGATGTTTTAAGTGCAAACGAGCAATTGCAGGTTGCCGGCTTTCTTATCAGATCTAAAAACTAACACCAAGCCTGATAGCAGAATTTACATTACTTCCGCTATTGAATGACCTTCCGTACATTAACCTGAAGTTGAGGTATTGTACGCCAAAACCCAGCTCAGTATAGTTTTTTAACGATGAAGTGCTTAAATAATTTGCATCAAAAATTTCCTGCAATTTTAATTTTCTTATCAGCGGTATTTTGTTCAAAATAAACCCTGAGAAGTTTTGCTCGAAATGCCCTTCAACATATTCTTTATATGTGCTGAAATTATAATAGTTGAGCAGTAAAAAACTGTTTATACCGCTTTTATAAAACAATACCTGGTTGCCTAAAAATTGCTTATAGTCTACATAATAAAGGCTGTTATCATTCAAAAATTTGCCTGCACCAACATAAAACGAGCTTTGCCCCAATACGCCTGCATTTATATTTGATTTGGAAACATCGGCAGATAACAGGTCATAATCCACATCCGAGCCTAATACACCATTTATTCCTTTAACATAGTTTAAACCGATGGTTGGATAGGGCGACGGCAAATAACGCCTGCCTGTAGGGAAGGTCTCATATTTATCGCTGAAATCATACGTAGTACGAAATGTGATCTTGAACGACTGATTTTCAGCAAATAATGGAACATCCGAGTAAGGTAAAAACGGGTTATTTGAAGTATAAGTTTTATTGCCCGGGTTGAAAAAGCTGTACGATGAGGTGTTTGGCAGCCAGGTCCTGTCGGCCCATTCTGCGTTGGCGTAGGCCATCCATCCGCCGGTTATCCGTTTATTGGCCGAAAAGGATACATATCGTTTTTGATAGAGCTTCTCATAATTTTCTTTCTCAAATAAGCTGTAAAATGTATTCACCAGCGGAGAAATAGGATCATCACCGTTCAGGTCAGTTACTTCCGAGCCTGCCTTAATGCCGAGTGTAAAAGAAGATACCGGCAGATCAGCATAAACACTTCCGGTAAACTTTTTATCCGAAAAACCATAGCCGGCTTTTGCGCCAAATATAAGATAGCGGTTATTTAAGGTATCGATCCGCTTGGAAAATGAACCGCCATAATTAATATCAAAGCCCTGTACCGTATTAAATCTTACTGACGTAAGCAGCGGATCTAAATTAAGATACTCATGCTTGTACCTATCGCGATAATGATAGCCGCTTAAAATAGCGCCTGCATTAAATTTATTGTTCACCTTGTCAAGCGAATCGAGGTAAGGTTTGGATTCGCGTTTTCGGGCAAGTACAGCTTTGTTCTTATAATCCGTTTTTTCTTCGGCGGTTAACGGCACCGGCCGCTCGTTCTGCCAAAAAACAGAGTCCTTTTTATTGATTCCTTGCGTTATTCGTAATACCTCTTTAAACTCGTTCTTACTGAAAACAGGATCAATATTGTAGTCCTTATAAACAGAGATATAATATCCACCAAACTTAAAGCTGAATAATCCGCCGACAAACTCAAATTTTATTGACGATGGCATCCAAACAGATCTGCCCACCGGGAAAAATTGCTCGCTGAAACGCAGCGTATCCACAAAATTGATATTCTGTGCTTTTGTGATAAACAGATTAAAGCTGTAAATGCGCCAGTCATTCTCCAAAATGTAAATATCTCCCTGGAAACAGGCGTCGTAGCTTCGCTTGGGTATAACCTTGATCTTATCGATGGTTTCACCATTTTCAACCGTTTTACCAATCAGCTTATACTTGTAATAAAAAAGCGCGTTATCTGCTATAGGCGATATTACAGGCCGGTTGCTTAGGCCTTCCCACACCTGTATGTTCTTATAAAAATTGATCTCCATTTCGGATGCCCGGTTATAGCTGAACGCCCGGTTGCTTCCTGCTACTTTCGACGAGATCATTTCCTCATGTACTTTATTAGGCTGTTCGAAACTATATTTCGATTCCGATTCCGACAGGTAAATAATACCCCGCCGGTTTGAATCAAGCCCGGCCTCGCTGGTAGCTTTCTGGATATCGATCCCCATGAACTTTTTCGGTGCGGCCAATAGTTTTTGCACACCTTTTATATAAACATCGCAGGTATAAGCTTTAACTTCCTCCAGGTGCTGCTTACGCTTTTTGATGGCTTTGCGTATGATGGCGTAAGCCGGGTTTTCGCCGGTTGCGCTGATCACTACATCATTTAGCTGGTAATTTTCGGTCTGCAAAACGATGTCGAGGTGCTTATCAACGGTAAGTTGCACTACGCGGTTTTTCTGTTTGTAGCCAACAGCGCCGTATCTTATCTCATAACTGCCCGGTTTTAATTGTAGCGTATATTCACCTTCGCTGTTTGCGGATGTGCCGGTTGTGGTATTTTTAACATAAACGCTGGCAAACGGCACGGGCTTATTGTGCTCATCAATTATTTTACCGCTTACAGTAACCTGCTGGCAAAAAGCGCTAATTCCTGAAAAAGTAAACAGTAGAAAAGTGAGGATAAGTTTCATAGCGTTGTTTGCACTAAGATGAAACTTATTTATTTTACCTGTAGGCCGGTTTCTGTTAATTATTGTTAAAGTGAAATTCAGTTTTCAAATTAGCTGCCTGCTCCGCGCACCACACGCACCACCTGCACCACGATGGAACACTTAACTACTTGATAATCAATATTAACTTTGTTTAAAAGCTCATATTCTGCTTGTTTTTTATATTTTTTTACAAAACGCACCAGTCCTTTGTATCTGGAATGCACCATTTGCACCAGACAACAAGGCAGACGTGAAAACATCAATTTATGGTTTTAATTGTCTGGATCGATGATGTACTTTAATATGCAGCGTACCTGTTTTATCATTATTAAATATGCATAAAGTTGCTGCTTACTTTACATTGAAAACTTGATTAGGCTTAACTATAACTGCAGAAATTTATATATGCAATAGCAATCTTTCAGAGAGAATTTAATCTTTTCTATAAAATCTATCTATTTAGTAGTAATTATTAAAAATGTTTTTATATTTGCAGCGTAAAACATACGCGATGAAAGCTTTTTTACAATATAATACTATTCTATCTTCATCTCCTGGAACACAGAAGCACGTTTGCTGCTGCATGTGTTGTTGCTGTTGATCGGCAAAATCCTTCAAATTTTTTATTTGATCTGCATTGCATCCTGTGAAGGCGGCACTGCCATGCTTTGTCCATAATCCCCTGAAATAATTGTATGAAATAATTGCTTAAAAAAAATAAACCGGCGAGGAAGCCTCACCGGTTCAAACAGATGACAGAACAGCCGTAACGCCAATCACTACTGCTCTTCATCCCCGGTTTTACTAACGACTAATCATTAACATAAAACAGTTAAATATATGGAATTATATATCCATGCAAAAAATCTACTCTATAAGTTTCTAAAAACAATACCCTTCATCTTACTGCCCGCTGCTGTATTTGCACAAAATGGCGGCACACCTCTAATTAATTCACACCTTGAAGGTAAAGTAATAGACAGTGCTACTAAACAACCTATTGCAGGCGTAGTACTCCAGATAAAAGGCGTAACACACTCAGTAGCAACAACACAGGACGGTCGCTTCACCTTTGTAACCGGCCAAAAACTCCCGTACACGCTTATTGTAACTTTTATCGGCTATAAAACAAAAGAGGTAATAGCCGATGGCAGCTTTCTAACCGTTTCGCTTGCCGAAAATACCACACAGCTGAATGATGTGGTGGTGGTAGGTTACGGTACACAGAAAAGAAGCGACCTGACAGGCTCCATTTCATCAGTACCTAAAAATATCCTTAATCAGCCTGTGGCTACGTTTGACAATCTGCTGCAGGGAGCGGTTCCCGGCGTTTCTGTAACACAAAACTCAGGGCAGCCGGGCAGTACGGCCACTATCCGTATCCGGGGCGGTAACTCCATTTCGTTTGGTAATGCGCCGCTGTATGTAATAGACGGTTTCATTATTTATAATGATAACGATTACACCAATGTAGGCTCAAACGGCACAAGCACCAATGCCTTAGCAACTATAGACCCGAACGATATCGAATCGATAGAGGTATTGAAAGATGCCTCCGCAACAGCTATTTACGGCTCACACGGCGCTAATGGCGTAGTGATCATCACCACCAAAAAAGGGAAGAAGGGTGTAAATAATGTAGCTTTTAGCACTTATTACGGCACGCAACGTGTAGCCAAGAAACTTGATCTGCTTAACGCTTCACAATGGGAATCATTAGTTGATGATGTAAATACCAGCGATGGAGCAGCCCAAACGTTTTCTTCAGCACAGATCGCTGCTGCAGGTACCGGTTCCGACTGGCAATCAGCCGCATTACGCAACGCGCCGATCCTGGATGACGAGTTGACGATATCAGGCGGTGATGAAAAATCGAGATACCTGATCTCCGGCGATTATTTCAACCAGAAAGGAGATATACTAAATACAGGATTTAAGCGATACTCGGCACGGGTGAATTATGAAAAAAACCTGTCGCAGAAGTTCAAGGTAACTACAAATGTGTTTGCCAGCCGTTCTACCGAAAACAAGCTATATGGCAGCGCTTACAATAGTGTAAATTTCAGTAATGCCTATGCAAATTTATTACTTACTTCCTCGCTTGCACAGATCAAAAATGCTGATGGCAGCTACAATATTACCAATCCATATTCGTCAACCCCAACCAATCCTTTACAGGATATCACGGCAACAACCAATATTACAACGTTAACCCGGGTATTAGGAAATTTTGCAGCAGAATACAAGATCATCCCCGACCTGACATTAAAAATAAGTGCAGGCGCCGATCTTTTAAATACGGCACAGGATTATTACGCACCGTCATTCACAGGTTCGCCGGCAGGTAGCTCAACCGGTAATGCAGCAAAAGGATATGCGTCAATCGGCTCGGGCAATGAAGTAAGCTGGCTAAATGAAAATACGCTGACGTATGATCATAATTTTAATGATACACACTTTTTAACTGTGTTGGTGGGTTATACTGTTCAGTACACACAGTTTAGCTCGTCGGTAGCAATTGGGCAGAATTTTCCTAATGATTTGACATCATACAACAACCTGGCATATGCTGGTGTTGCCGATCTGCCTTCTTCAAGCTTTATCAGCCAAACGCTGGATTCATACCTCGGAAGGGTAAACTATTCTTACCAGCATAAATACAACTTCACGGCTTCTATCCGTGCGGATGGTTCATCAAAACTGGGCGTTAATAACAAATGGGGCTATTTCCCTTCGGCAGGTTTTTCTTATAATATTGACAGAGAAGACTTTTTCAAGCCGCTCAAGCCAACGTTTAGTAGTATAAAATTACGCCTGAGCGCTGGGCAGACAGGTAACTCCGAAGTGCCGCCTTATAGCTCATTAGCTTCGCTGGCGCCGACCAACTATTACTTTGGTGGCAAACTGGTAACAGGTATTGCGCCATCACAACTCGCAAACCCTGACCTGAAATGGGAAACCACTACGCAATATGACGGCGGCCTGGATATCGGGCTATTTGACAACCGCATCAATTTAACTTTTGACGCTTACTACAAAAAAACAACCAACCTGCTGCTGAACGTTCCATTGCCGCTTTACACAGGTTATGCAAGTGAGCTGGAGAACGTAGGTAGCGTACAGAATAAAGGTATTGAGCTGGGTTTGAATACCGATAATATCAAATCCGATCACTTTAGCTGGAAAACCAATATCCAGTTTTCTACAAACAGGAATAAGATCTTAAACCTCGGCCCGGGTGTAAGCAGCTATTTCCCGGTAGCAGCAACAGGCCGCCAGTCGCCGGTAATTGTGCAGGTAGGTTTGCCGGTTGGTACCTTCTGGGGATATTCAACCAATGGCTTGCTTAATGCTAACGATCTGAAAAACGGCGCGCCGCTATTAGCAGGCGTACCGCAACAGGCCGGTGATACCAAATATGTTGATTTCAACCACGATGGCAAGATCACCACTGCCGATATGCATAACCTGGGCAGTGCGCAACCCAAATTTACAGGCGGCATCACCAACACTTTCACTTATGATCATTTCGATTTGTCGGTATTTTTCCAGGGATCTTATGGTAATAAGATCTTCAATCTATTACAGCAAACACTCGAACGCCCTACGCTTACGCAAAATGCCTCGGCTACTTTGTTGAACAGGTGGACGCCTTCAAATCAAAACACGACAGTAGCGCGTGCAACAGATTCGCCTGTACCGCAGATCACAGACCGTTATATTGAGAATGGCTCATACCTGAAATTGAAAAATACCTCTTTGGGTTAC